>CAZENB010000043.1:0-14019 GCA_964513555.1 uncultured Rhizobium sp.
GGAAATTTAAAAAGTTTTTCTAAAATTATTTGAATTGAAATTCAACAGTTCCTTATTGGGTTTCTATTTTTGGTCAAATTTATCTTGTTTAAAATTCTACTTTTTAATTAAATATAACTAAAGAATAAGGTAACTATAACTTCTTAGCAATTACTGTAATCATAATCGAAGCGCATAATATCGAGAGGCGAACTCTGAGCAAAAACTCCTAAAATTCTTCACTAAGGCTCAGGATAATAATTGTTATTGTATAACTACATAAAATAATTCATTTTATCGAACTAAATCTTTGTTTTTTTGTATTAATTGACTAGAAGTGAAATTCGATAGTGAGTTTTTATTGGATAATTTTACTTCATCTTCAATATCTTGGAAATTACTGTTTGAGTTATTTATATCATTAAAACAGTCATTCATTCTTGGTAAAAAAGATTTTTCTTTAAATTCTTTAAAACCAAAACTATCAATTTCATCTTTTGAAGAAAAAAACATTTTTTTTAATTTAGAAAAAAAAGAAGATTTTTTTGGCATTTTATTTTTTGCAGCAAATGGTCCAACTAAGCTTTGTAAAGCATTTTTTTGACTCTCTGGAATGGCAGGTAAAATTGATTCTAAAAGCTGATAACATCCTGGAGTTCCTCCACCAATTCTTATACTTCCCGGTAAAACTTCAATATGACCTGATAAATGAAGTTGATCTGCGGCTTTCTGAAAAGATATTTTAACTTTATTTTGAATTTTATGTATTTCCTGACAAAACATACTTAGTCCAGTTCTGTCTTTTCCACTTTTACAAAATACTACCACTTCCTCATAAGGAACTTTTTGTATATCAAATAATTTTAGAAATGTTGAATTTTCACTTTCTATTGCGGAGTTAACAGATTTTGATAAGGCATTAAATTTATTTGAAATTGATAACCTGATATTTTCTTTGTCCAAACCAAAAACAAATGTTCTTGAAAGCTTTTTTAAATCTTTTTGTAAATCTTTAGCTAGAGAAATTATTTGTCTACAATCATCATCTTCAATTGATTCTAAACTTTTATCAAATGAAGAACTTGAAGAAAATAGTAAACCAAAAATACCGTTTGTTTTAAAAACTTTTTTTAAATCTTTTCCTTCTTTTGTATCTGTAGAAATTGAACTTACTAAATCTTTTAAATAAACTCTAATACCTTTAAAATCACCAGAATTTGGAATTGAACGAAAAGCATTAAATGGCGTAACACTTAATTTGTGATTATTACCATCAACAACATTTTTACTTCTTTCCACAATACGAAAATCATCTATTTTTACTTGAAGAAAAGAAGTTGGTGAAGCAGTGTTTAATGAATTCCAATGAATTTTTTTACCGCTTTTATCACCAATTAAATATTCTAATTGCCTTAAATTTGACCGAGAAACCTCATGAGACAGTTTTTCATCTTTTAATAATGATGGTAAAGCTCCACAACGTTTTCGAACATCAATTATTTCTAAATTATCGGCATTTTTTGATAGTTCATAATTCTCAGAAAACAAAGTAATTTCTTCAAATCCATTTCTAATTCCTGGAACAAGATCAATTAATTGCGTTGGAATAATATACTTTCCTGAAAAAAACTGATCACGATATTTATTCATCAATTTTTTTTGTAAGGTAGGAACAGAAGAACTTTTGGAAATTTTATTATATAGTTCTTTCTGTTCTTCAGTAATTTCTTTAAAAGCAACGTTAGCATCAATAACTAAATGTTTTGCTCTATCATCATCAGCAATTTCAGAAATAGTAACTGGATTACAATTTTGTTCTTGCTTAAAATTTTGGAAATGAAGCGCTTTAGTAAGGTGTTTTGAAGCATTTTTAACACCACTTTCTTGAAGAAAAGAAATTATTCTATTCAATTGATAATCAACTTCTTTTATCAATTTTTTTTGGCTTTTATTGGCATTTTCTCTTTCAAAATTATCAAAAAAATCTATCGCCATTTTTTTTATTTCTTCTTGCGAATAGGAAATATTCGATAACTCTAAAACATCTTTTGCCGCTTCAAATGCACAAAGAACTATTGTTTCTGCTGCTTCTATTCCTTCTTCAAAAACTTTTTTACTTTTCGAACATCTTCTGGCATCTCGAATAAAAACAGGCGACAAGTTGTTTTCATTATTGTAAACAAAAGAAGAAATACCTCTTCTTGCATCTCTGGCAATTTCAAGATTTTGCATTGCTGCCACCAAATTTCCTTCTGCTATATTTTTTTTAGCTAATTCTCTATAATCATCAACTGAAGTAATTTCTTGTTTTTCAGAAGATAGATAAGTTTTTATAGAACTCAGAACTATTTCTCTATCTCTTAAAAAACTATTTCTAACTTTATTTGAAACCAAATTATCAATCATGAAAAATACTATTTTTTAACATCTTGCAACAACTTAGCATTAATTTTATGCCAAGTACGAATTGGAACTGCTGGAATTCCAGCAACAACTTGCATTGGATCAATATCTTTAGCAACTCCACTCATACCGGCAACTCTAGCACCATCACCAACCCTGAGGTGACCAGCTATACTTGACTTTCCTCCAACTTGAACAAACTTTCCTATTTTTGCACTTCCAGCAACAGCTGAAGAACCAGCAATTACAGTTCCTGAGTCGATTACAACATTATGACCAATTTGACATAAATTATCAATTTTTACACCATCTTTTATAACAGTATTTTCAATTGCTCCACGATCAATACATGTATTGGCACCAATTTCAACATCATTACCAATTTTTACGATTCCAAGTTGAATAATTTTATGGTTAATTCCAGCATTGTGGGCAAAACCAAAACCATCTTGTCCAATTTTGGCTCCATTAAAAAAGGAACAACTATTTCCAATAATTGCAAATGATATAACTGCTGAAGCAAATATTTTACAGTTATCTCCAATAATACAGTTATCCATTACAACGGCATTTGGTCCAATAAAAGCGTTTTTACCAATTTTTACATTTTTTCCTATATAAGCATTAGGTGCAATTTTTGAATTTTCTCCAATTTCAGCACTTTCATGAATTAGTCCGTTATTTGGAAATTCAATTTCCTTCTCTTTGTAAAAAGCATCTGCAATTTGAGAATATGCAAAATAAGGATTTTTATTGACTAGAGCACAAATATTTTCAGGAGTTTTAAGAGAATATTTTTCATCAACCAAACAAAAGCCAACAGAAGAGTTTTGGAAAGCACTGAAATATTGTCCAGAAGTTAAAAATGAAATATCTCTTTTTGTTCCTTTATCTAAAGTTGCAACATCGTATATTTTTTGTCTTTTATCAATTCCACTTGCAACAAACGAACCTGTTATTTCACAAATTTCTGATAAAGTTAGAAAATCATGCTTTTTATCAAAAAATCTTAATCTTTCCATGCTTAAAATTATAAATTTATTTTATTTAGTTATTCCTGAGTTTGCCTAGATTGTATGTTAAAATCTTTCATCGGTTTAAAGTAAATTTCAGAAATAAATCTTTTACCTTTTGCTCCCCTTTTCAACTGAACTACAATATCAATTACATTATTTATATAAGAACTTATATCATTTGGAGTCATTCCAAGTCCTGCCTGCATTACCATTAACTTTAATTGTTCCATTGCCATTTTTGGAGTATCCGCGTGAAGTGTAGAAATTGAACCAGGATGACCAGTATTAATTGCGCGTAGAAAACTGAAAGCTTCTGCACCACGTAACTCACCAACAATAATTCTTTCTGGCCTTAGACGAAGACAGGCTTCAATTAAATCTTGGGTTGTAACTTTTGATCTACCCTGCCCCCCTTTTGAAGCAAGAAGATGAACCTGATTTTTATGAAATGATAAATCAATCTCCCTTGCATCTTCAACACTTATTAATCTTTCCTCATGTGGAATGGCTTGAATCATTGCATTAGTAAAAGTTGTTTTACCAGTTGATGTTCCACCAGAAATAATGATATTTTTCTTGTACAAAACAGCACGTTGTAAAAAATCTTTAATACGATTCAATTTTAAAAGTTTTGCCAAAATAAGATTATTTTTATCTTCTACTTCCTCAGTCACAACTGATTGAAAAATTCCCATTCTATCATAATCATCCAAATTCCATTTTACACTACTTGGTTTTCTAATTGACATAACAATTTTATCATGCTCACAAGCTGGTGGAAAAACAATTTGAATACGATATCCATTTGGAAGAGTTGCCGATAAAAGGGGTTCTTCTTCACTTAACCTTTGTTCAGTTGACTGTGCAATTAAATGCCCCAAAGATCTTAAATGTGAGAAATCAAAAGTTGGTAATTCTTCACGAACCATATCACCCTTAACTTCAACCCAAGCTTCATAGGGACGATTGATTGAAACCTCACTAACACCTTCCCGATCAAGTATGCTTTTAAGAGGCGATAAGTAAGAATCAAGAGCTGCTACGTTATTAACCATTAAAAAAAATTTATTGTTAAAAAGAATATAAAAAGCCCAATAAAGTTACATAACCTTTATTGTCAAAAATTTGTTTACTTGCAACATCTAAAGCTTTTACTTGGTTTGATTTAAATTCAAATTTTACAACTTCAAAATAGGTAGTGAAATGTTTTTTAATCTTATAATCAACATCAAAAGCAATAGTTGAATAATCATTTTTTTGAAAACTACTTTTCATCTCTGTAATACTTGTTCCAATATGTCCAATTTGATAAGAGATACCAAAAGTACGATAAAAAGCATTATTAAATTTTTTTACATTTGATGTACAATCTTGATCAGCTATAGCAATATTTGCGGAATATTCACAAGAATTTATACCACTTTTTTCTTGAAGAGACCTTTGCCATGAACCAAATGAAGCTCCAAAAGTAAATCCAAAATATGTTAATGTGCTTGCAATATCAAAAGAATTTAGATTATTTCTATCAATTCCAGATTTTTTATCTTTATTAAATTTCCCACTTTCAGCAGTTGCAGAAATTGCATAACCCAAATTATCAATATTATTTGTATAATTAGCTCCCAAACTAATTATTTCATTCACAACAATTGAATTAAAAATAGTAGAAGAAAAAGCTGAATTTTGACTACTATTAGTATAGCTTGTGCCAAATTGAAAGCCATCGATTCTTGGAGTGTAATAACTAATTTTAAAAGCATCTTCAGAACCTTTAAAACTGCCACTACGAATTACACGTAATCGATCATTATTAAAATTATCATTAAAACCAACAGCATATCCACCATGACCAATTGGAGACTGAGGAACTAAAATAAAAGTAGATGCCTTAATATTTGGAAAATCCAAGATAGTATTTGGTAAATTTATATATTTTAAGTAATTACCATTAATTCCACCAGCACCTCTTGCAAATTTAGCAGGACCAACTTTCATTTTTTGGTTAACAGCAACAACATTTCCAACTTCAACTTTACCATAATCGTTTTGAGCAAAAACAAAAACTTCATCAAGATCAATTCTAGCACGATTCTGATTTGAATTTGTCTCTAACTCAAACTTACTTGAAAAACCATAAGTTAAATCTTTATATTCATTTTCAATTTTGCCATAAAGCTTTGAATTATTATTAAATCCATAGCTTTTATCATAACGATTATTTAAATCAGAATTTGGCAATAGTTTACTTTCAAATTCAGAATTTTGTTTGGATAAGACTGCTGAAAAATCGGAGCTTCCAGAAAATTTTATAGGAAAATGATTTGCCTTCAAAATAGATTCATCAGAAAAAAATTGGGCATGTGCACCAAAAGCAAAAAATTCTAAGAAAAATGTGATTAGAAAATGTTCTTTTTTTATCATGTATTTTGAAATTAAAAAAATAGCTGTTTTAATTGAACAGTTAAACAAACAAACAATCTCAAATCAATATATTTCATGGTTTACTTACCACATTTTCCAATTCCGTCATCTTTAGGAAAAGCACAAATTGATTATGAAACAGTTTTTGAAAGAATGTTTGAAGTTTTAGATAAACTGAACAATCCTCATAAAAAACTACCAAAAGTAATTCATGTTGCAGGCACAAATGGTAAGGGCTCAACTGCTTCTTTACTGGCCAAGATATTTAGCTGTACCAACTACAAAACTCATCTCTACACTTCTCCCCACTTACATGATTGCAATGAAAGAATAGTTCTTAATGGCGAAAAAATTTCTGATAGTTTTTTATTTGAAGTTATGGAAAGCGTCAGAATTGCATCACAAAATATAAAACTTAGCTTTATGGAAGCATTTACAATAGGTGCTTTTTTAGCATTCTCAAAAGTTGAAGGTGACATATTAATTGTTGAATGTGGAATGGGTGGAAGAATTGATGCCACAAACATTATTGAAGAAAAACTAGCAACAATAATAACACCAATTTCATTTGATCATATGGAATATCTAGGAAATTCAATTGAAAGAATTGCTCTTGAAAAAGCAATGATAATGCGACCAAATACTCCTTTAATTGTCGCATCACAACCAAAAGATGCCTTACAAATTATTGATATTTTAGCAAAAGACCAACTAATTCCAACTTATTATTACGACCAAGATTTTTCAGTAATGTTTGATGAGGAAAGCAAAGAATTTGATATAGAATTTTTTGGCAAAAAAGAAAATTATTATTTAGAAAATATACCAAAACCTTCTTTGCAAGGCTTTCATCAATATATCAATTTTTCAACAGCAATTGCATGCATTTTAGCAATCAAAGAACAATTTCCTAATTTATTTGGAATTAACCAAGAGCATATAAATAAAGCAGTTTCAAATGTTTCATGGCCAAATCGCTTAGAAAAAATTAATAATAACTTAAACAAAATTTTACAAAATAATAAAAGCGAAATTTGGATTGATGGCGCGCATAATGTTGCTGGTGCTTTTGCTTTGGCAAGATGGATTATTGAAAGAAAATCAGAAGATAATTTTAATAAAAAAGTCTTTGTTATTACTGGCTTCAGCCGCAACAAATGCAAAAAAGAGTTTTTAGAAAATTTTAGAGATGTATGTGATGAAATTCTTGCGATAGAAGTTGAAGGAGAGCCTTATCCTGAAAAAGCAGAAATAATTTCTCAAATTGCAACTTCAATTGAAATTAAAAATCACACTTGTTCTGATTTACTTGATGCAATTCACTATATTGCAATCAACAACAATTACGAAGAAGTTTTAATTATAATTTGCGGATCACTTCACTTAGCTCGAGATGTAAGGAAGTTTGGACAGTGATTATAAAACCAATAAATTTCCATTTAATATTTTATGGGTATAACTTCTTTGTCTCCCAAAAATTGCCATTTCTCACAAAAACTTCTCTTTTGTGAATTCTGAACTCTCTTTCTTCCCAAAATTCAATTCTTTTTGGTATAACTCTAAAACCAGACCAAAATGGTGGTCTTGGCACTTCCTGGTCTTTAAAGTGATTTTCAATTTCTAAGATTCTGTCTTCAAATTCACTCCAATCTTCCATTTTACAAGATTGTTTTGAAGCCCAAGCACCAATCTGACTACCTCTTCTTCTTGAGGCAAAGTAATCATCAGCTTCTTTAATTGAAACTTTTTCAACTTCTCCTTCAATTCTAACTTGTAATCCCAAAATTCCCCAATAAAAACAAAGAGCAACATTTTTATTTCCTGATAACTCTTTACCTTTTCTGCTTGTTAAATTAGTAAAAAAGCAAAAACCATTCTCATCAAACTTTTTTAACAGAATCATTCTACTTGAAGGACAATTATTTTCATCAACAGTTGACAAACACATTGCAGTTGGTTCAATAATTGCAGAATTTGCTTTTGCTTTTTCAAACCATTCGTCGAATTTTTGAAAAGGAACTTTCAGATCAATAGTCATTTTTACCTATGAAGTTAAATTTGGTAATTACAATTTTTGTGTTAAACCAATTAATAAACTAACGATGAACTTTATTTTATCAAAATATTTTATTCGTTTTCTTACAATATTTTTATTAATATTTCTTTCTTTAAAACCTTTTAATTGGTTTTGTAATTATAGTCAAAAATGCCAACCAATATTCTTATCAGATTTTTTACCTTCATTTGAAGGAAATAAATCAATCACAATAATTCCCATAGCAAAAAATTATAATAAATATTTAGAATTTGATATAGTTACAAAAAATTTCACTTCTGTTACTGGTAGAAAAAATGTTATAACTTATAAAGTAAAAAATCTTACTCAAGGCACTGTAATATTTCGTCCAAAATTCTATATCGAACCAAAAGATTACTCTTATTATTTGATACGCAAAAATTGTTTATGTTTTGAAGATATAGTGCTAAAAAAAGGGGAAGAAAAAGAGTTAAATTTTAACTTCAAAGTTAAAAAAGATTTTGATGAAAATTATTTAGAAAAAGCAGAAGAGAGAACTATAAGATTGGGCTATATAATTGAAAACTAATATTTATCATCTTCTTGGTATTTAAATTTATCTGATAATTTTACATTTATGGAGTACTTCTTTTTAGATTCTTCAAAAGCTTTATCAAATAAATCTTTTGTAAACTTATCTCTTCCTTTTGAAGTATCGCATCCAACTAGAATTGAAAGTAGTCTTTGATCATCTCTTTTAGCTAAACTAATTAAATTATACCCAGAAGCATTGATGTAACCAGTCTTCATTCCTTCTACTCCTTTATATTCAAGCAAAACATTATTATGTGTTTTATAAGTTTTACCGTTATAAGAGAATTCTTTTAATGCAAAAAAATGATAATATTGCGGAAAGTCTTTTTTTATGGCAATTGCAAGTCTTGCCAAATCATAAGTGTTTGTATATTGACCCTCTTCGTAAAAACCTGTTGAATTTCTGAAACTTGTAAAATTCATTCCCAAATCTCTCGCTTTACTATTCATTTTTCTAACAAATTCCCATTCATTACCAGAAACTGCTTCAGCTAATGTAACAGCAGCTTCATTAAATGATTTAACAATAACAGCTTCAATTGCTTGTTTTACTGTAATTTTATCACCCTCTTTAACTCGAAGCGTATTTACTTTATTAATACCACTAATTTCTTCGCCACGATCAGAAAATGATAATTTTTGATTAATATTGATTTCATTTTTTTCTAAAGACTCAAAAGTAAGATAAAGAGTCATAACCTTTACTAATGATGCTGGATAAATAATTTTTTCAGATCTTGTATTAAATAAAATATTTCCAGTTACTTCTTCAACAATTAACAAAGAATAGTTTTTGCCACAAGACGAATTTTCTGCAACAGCAGAAATTGAAAAAAGACCTATTAAAAGTGTAAGTATAATTTTGTTAATCATATTTCAAACTTAGAATTTCTTTGGCTGCTCTGTAACTTGATTTTGAAAAACTATTTAAGCCCATTATTTCCAAAAATTTTTGAGATTCAACAATTTGGTTTTCACAAACTTCTTTATTACATATAAATTTTTCAAGTTTTTTAAAAATTTTGTCACCATCGCAATCAAACTGCAACATTTCTGGAATTATTTCTCTGTTTGCAATAAGGTTTATCAAGTTAGCGAACTTAATTTTAACCATCATATTTACAATATAATATGTGATAATGTTGATTTTATAAGCAATAATCATAGGTATTTTATAAAGAGAAATCTCAACAGTATTGGTTCCAGATTTTGCCAATGCAAAATCAGAAGCAAAAAAAGCTTGTTCTTTTTCATCTTTTTCAATCAAAAAATACTCTATCCTCAACAAATTAGACATTTTAGTAACTAAATTTCTGGTTTTATCAATCAATGGAATTACAACTTTAATTTGTTTTTTCTTAGAAGATAATTCAGAAGCTAAATTAATAGCTTTTATAAATTCAGAAAAAATTTTCTTCACTTCACCATTCCTACTACCAGCAGTAATGCAGATTAAAAAGTCATCTTTATCTATATTATATTTTTCACGAAAAGATGAATTGTAACTTTTTTTTAATGAAAATTCTGGAGCATTTTCAACAATTGGATGGCCAATAAACACTGTTTTTAAACCATATTTTTCAAAATAAGGTGGTTCGAATGGTAAAATTGCCAAAAGTAAATCATAAAGCTTAGAAATTTTCTTTGCTCTACCTTCACGATAAGCCCAAACCGATGGTGCAATTAAATGAATTTTTTTTACTTTGACATCTTTAACTTTTTTTATCACCCTAAAACAAAAATCAGGTGAATCAATTGTGATAACAAAATCCGGTTTAAAATTTTTAATTTCTACAGCAGTTTGGTTAATTCTTTTTAGCAATTTGGGAATATGAGGCAAAACTTCTAAAAAACCCATAATTGATAACTCTTCCATAGGAAAAATTGAATTTAATCCTTGTTCTTTCATTAATTTTCCACCAACTCCAAAAAATTCTGCTTGCTCATTTATTTGGCTTAATTGAGATTTTAGCTCTGAAATTAACTTAGCTCCAAGCAAGTCACCTG
Organism: uncultured Rhizobium sp.; assembly: GCA_964513555.1. Lineage (GTDB taxonomy): Bacteria > Pseudomonadota > Alphaproteobacteria > Rickettsiales > UBA1997 > UBA2645. The sequence goes on from CAZENB010000043.1 coordinate 10,438, forward strand.
AAGCTTCTCCAGCAATAATAAAAAACTTTTTTGTCATTTTCTTTACTTTTTTGTAGGTAAACAATATTCTTTTATGAAGCATTACTATCTAAAGTAAAAATATCAATTTAAAAAAAATAAAAATGTCTAAAAGAAAAATTGCCGTTGCCGGTGCAACCGGTAATGTTGGTCGTGAAATTTTAAATATTCTTGATGAAAGAAATTTTCCAGCAGATGAAGTTGTTGCCCTTGCCTCACGTAATTCCGTTGGTAGAAAAGTTAGTTATGGCAATAAAGAATTAACGGTTCAGGCACTTGAAGACTATGATTTTACCGGAACAAAAATTGGTTTATTTTCACCAGGTGGAGCAGTTTCTGCAATTCACGCCCCTCGTGCTGCTAGTATGGGTTGCGTTGTAATTGACAATACCTCTCATTTCAGAATGCATGATAATGTTCCGCTAGTAGTTCCTGAAGTTAATCCTCAAGCAATTGCAGATTATAAAAAAAGTGGAATTATTGCAAATCCAAATTGTTCAACCATTCAAATGGTTGTTGCTTTAAAACCACTTCATGAAATTGCAAAAATCAAACGTATAGTTGTTTCAACTTATCAAGCAGTTTCTGGAGCTGGTAAAGAAGCTATGGATGAACTATACGATTCAACCAAAAAAATCTATGCTAACCAAATGTTAGAGCCTAAAAAATTCAGCAAAAGAATAGCTTTTAACGTTATTCCACAAATTGACGTTTTCATGGAAGATGGTTGCACTAAAGAAGAGTGGAAAATGAAAGTTGAAACCAAAAAAATTCTTGATGCAGAAATTGAAGTAGAAGCAACTTGCGTAAGAGTTCCTGTTTTCAATTGTCATTCTGAATCAGTAAATGTAGAGTTTGAAAACCCAATTTCAGCTGAGCAAGCAAGAAAAGTTTTAGATGAAGCTGAGGGAATAGTTGTGATTGATCGTCCACAAGAAATGAAATTTGTCACTCCAGCAGAAATTTCAACTCAAGATCCAGTTTTTGTTTCAAGAATTAGAAAAGATCCTTCAATTAAAAATGGTCTTTCTTTATGGGTAGTTTCAGACAACCTTAGAAAAGGTGCCGCTTTGAATGCAGTTCAAATTGCTGAAATCTTGGTAAAAGATCACGGCTTATAAAAAAATGATTTTAATTTGAGAAAGAGCTTTAATTAAGCTCTTATCTCAAATTAAAGGGACTTATAAACTTTATTACTTCACAAAAGCTTTTTTTATCACTTTATCTAGATTCTTTAAAGCTCTATCTTCTCCTTCGGAATTTTCCCACACATAAGAAATTACTGCTAAAAAATCAGTTCCAGCTTTCACAAGAGGTTCACAATTTTCATTATTTATTCCACCAATAGCAACGATTGGTAAATTCAAAAATTCATTACTCCATTCAAGAATTTCAGTTGTTGGTTTTCCTATAGAATTTTTTGTTTTACTGGGAAAAAAAGTTCCAAAGGAAATATAGTCCACTCCCTGCTCTCCTGCTTCCATTGCCAAATGTTTTGAGTCATAACAGCTTGCACCAATTATAAAACTTTTGTTGTTTTTTGAAGATTCTTGACGAGCTTTTTTAATTGACCCATCTTCCAAACCTAAATGTACACCGTCTGCTTCAATATTTAAAGCAATATCATAATTGTCATTGAGAAGAAAAATGGAATTATTGTCATGACAAATTTTCTTTAACTCTAAAGAAATTTTCTCTAACTCTTGTTTAGAATATCCTTTTAATCTTAATTGAAATACCGGCACTAAAGAAGTTTTTAGAGCCCTATTTAACGATTTTGAAAATTCGCTTAATTCAATTTTAGGAGGACTTATAAGATATATCTTTGTCATAAAACGTATAAATAAAAAAATCGGCATTGCTTAAATTAAAAACAATGCCGATATAAAAACTTAATTAAGTTACTTTTTTCTTCTGAAGAAAGCAGGAACATTCAATATATCGTCTTCTATTTTTTCTTCTTTTTCTTCTTCTCTAGAATCTTCATCAAAAATAGTTGATCCAAAAAATTCTTTTTGTCTTTTTGCAACTTCTTGCAAATCAGATTCACCAGAGCTTTTTAAAACTTTTTTTGGCTTATGATGAATTACTTTTTCTTCTTCAATAAAATCTTCATGTTCTTCTTCAAAATGATCTTCTTCATGATCTCTTGATTTTGAAGAATTCATAAAACCAAATAAACTAAATCCACTTCCAGAAGATTCTTTCTTTTTAGTAACAACAGCTTGCTTTGAAGTTTTTGGTTTATAACTTGCTTTAGCAAAAGCTTCCGAAATTTTTTCTTCAGCTTTTTTTAATTTTTCTGACACATCTTCTTCCTCTTCTTTTACTTGTTCAAAGAAGCTGATTTGACCAACATTAGATGAGGAAACATTTTCATCTTCTCTTTTCTCTTCACTTTTACCATAATCAAGATTTGGATTTTTTGAGTAGGTTTTTTTTGGCCTTAAATCGTCAGAGTTAATTTCAATTAATTCTTCTTCTTGCGGTTTTATAGAATTTCCAATATCAAAAAAGCTTTTATTTTGAGATTCTCTAACAACATCACTTTTTTTTCCGCTATCAGTTTCATTTACTCTGAATCGAGAAGGTTCAGAAAAATCTCTATTTCTGTGCGCTACTATATCGTCAACATCAATTCCTGTAGCAACTACGGATATTCTAATTTTACCCTTCATATTTTCATTAAAAGCAGATCCAAAAATAATATTAGCATTCGGATCAACTTCTCTTTTAATGGTGTTAACAGCCATGTCAGCTTCAAAAAGAGTCATATCAGGGCCACCAGTCATATTTACTAGTACTCCTTTAGCACCCTTAATTGAAATATCGTCAAGTAAAGGATTTGAAATAGCAGCTTCGCAAGCAACAACAGCTCTATTTTCACCTTCTGCTTCTCCTGTTCCCATCATAGCCTTACCCATCTTAGTCATGATCGTTCTAATATCAGCAAAGTCTAAATTTACTAAACCCGGCATAGTAATTAAGTCAGTCACTCCACGAACACCAGCATGCAATACATCGTCAGCCATCTTGAAAGCAGATTCAAAAGTTGTACTTTCATTTGCAATTCTAAATAAGTTTTGGTTTGGAATAACGATTAAAGTATCAACATATTTTTTTAACTCTTCAATACCGGCTTCTGCTGTTGTCATGCGATATTTTCCCTCGAAGTGGAAAGGTTTTGTTACAACGCCAACTGTTAAAATATCACGTTCTCTTGCCAATTTAGCAATTACTGGAGCTCCGCCAGTTCCAGTTCCACCACCCATACCAGCAGCAATAAAAATCATATTATTACCATCAATAAATTTTTCTATTTCATCAATATTTTCTTCAGCAGCCGCTCTACCTTTGTCTGGGAAAGAACCTGCACCAAGACCTCTAGTTGTTGTAACTCCAAGTTGTATACGATTTGGTGCTAAAGAATTAATTAAAGCTTGAGCATCGGTATTTGCGGCTACAAATTCAACTCCCTCAAGATTAGAGCGAATCATGTTATTGATTGCGTTACCACCTGCGCCACCAACACCAAAAATCATAATTTTTGGCTTAGTGATTTCT
>CAZENB010000044.1:0-8328 GCA_964513555.1 uncultured Rhizobium sp.
TAGATAAAGATCTTAACAATGTTTCACATGAAACTTTTGATTCATAAAGTTATAATTTTAATTAATCAATAAAAATAATCAAATGTTTCACATGAAACATTTGACAAAATTATTGGCTTAAATAAATTTAATAATTGTAATTTTGAGAATTATTAATAAAACTTCATATCTATGAGCCATCGTAAAAAAGCAAAAGTTTTCTCTATTGTAAATCAGAAAGGCGGAGTTGGAAAAACTACTACAGCAGTAAATCTTGCAACAGCTTTTGCAGCAATAAAAAGAAAAGTTTTGCTTGTTGATTTAGACCCTCAAGGAAATAGCAGCACAGGCTTTGGTGTTCCGCAATCTCAAAGACAGAAAACTAGCTATGAAATCTTGATTAATGAATGTGATTGTAAGGGCGCAATTATTCCAACTAATATTCCAAATCTACATATCATAACTTCAACAGTTGATTTGTCAGCAGGAGAGGTTGAATTAGTAAATATAAAACAAAGAGAATTTATATTAAAAAATGCTCTTGCTCAAGTAATTGATGATTATGACTACATATTAATTGATTGTCCTCCTTCACTTGGCTTGCTTACGATTAATGCTTTAACAACTTCTGATTCAGTATTAATTCCTATGCAGTGCGAGTTTTTTGCCTTAGAAGGCTTAAGTCATTTACTAACAAGTCTTGATTTAGTAAAAGAAAATTTAAATCATCACTTAAAAATTAGTGGTATCGTTTTAACCATGCATGATCGTCGCAATAAACTTACTGAGCAAGTTGAAATTGACGTCAGAAATTTCTTAAAAGATAAAGTTTTTAAAAATTCAATTCCACGCAATGTAAAAATGTCAGAAGCTCCTTCTCATGGAATTCCTGGAATAATTTATGATGCAAAATGCAGTGGATCAATTGCTTATATGAAATTAGCAAAAGAAATTTTAGAGCGAGAAGAAAAGAAATAAAAAATCAAATTATCAGTCATTTGACTTGGTGAAATGACACCCTCTTTTAAAAAGAGGGCTATTATTGCTGCCTTTGAATAGGCGGCAAGAAACGCCGGAGGATTTAGAAAATATTAAATTAAAGTAATAATTAATAATATATGCAACAAGATAAAAAATTAGGACGTGGATTATCAGCTTTACTTGGTGACAGTAAATTAAAAAAAGATAACTTACTAGAAAACCAAGGTGAAAAAAGCTTTGTTGAATCAATTTCTCTTGGTAAAATTATTGCCGGAATTTATCAACCTAGAAAAACATTTAACCAAGAAGAACTCGAAGAATTATCAAATTCAATTAAAGAAAATGGATTAATTCAACCAATTGTTGTCAGAAAATCAGATGATGAAAATCATTATGAAATTATTGCAGGCGAACGTAGATTTCGTGCCGCTAAAATTGCTGGTTTAACCAAAATCTCGGCAATTGTTAAAAAAATCAATAATCATGAAGCTCTTGAATTAGCAATTATTGAAAATGTTCAGAGAAGCGATTTATCACTAATTGAAGAAGCTTTGAGTTATAAACAATTAATTGAAGAATTCTCTTATACTCAAGATCAAGTTGCTAAAAGAGTTGGTAAAAGTAGAAGTCATGTGACCAATCTTTTAAGATTGTTAACATTACCACAAATTGTTCGCGAACTTTTAGATAAAAAGCTGATTTCAATGGGTCATGCACGAGCATTGATAAACTCAAAAGATCCTGAAAAATTAGCCCAGCAAGTTATTCATGATTCTTTAAACGTAAGAGATGTAGAAAACTTGGTAAGAGATGAAAGAATTGAGAAAGCCAATGAGAATTTAAATATTGCTATAGTAAAAACTGAGCAAAAAACTAAATTTGTTAATAGCAAATTTGTTAATGATTTAGAAATTGAATTGTCCGAATTACTTAAAATGGAAGCAAAAATTTCTTATAATTCTTTTAAAAATAATGGAAAAATTACTATTAAATTTTCTGAAATTGAAGAATTGCAACAATTAATTACAACTATTAAAAATAACTAAATTTAGGTAACTATACCATCTTAACAAATAACAAAATGAAACCAATCGCTCATAACTATTTATCTGAAATTGAAAATTATAAACCTGGTAAAGCCAAAATCAGTAATACGAAAGATAAAATTATAAAATTATCCTCAAATGAAAATGCTCTTGGTACAAGTGCAGCAGCTACTCAAGCTTACAAAAATTGTGCTTTAGAGATTGCGCGCTACCCAGATGGTTCTTGTCTAAGTCTAAGAGAAGGTATTGCAACTAAAAATAAAATTAATGCTGACAGAATTGTTTGTGGAGCTGGATCTGATGAGATATTGGCACTTTTAACTACAGCTTTTGCTGGTCACGATGATGAAATAATTTACAGTGAACATGGTTTCTTAATGTACCCAATTTCTGCAAAAAGAGTTGGGGCAAAAGCAATAAAAGTTAAGGAAAAGAACCTAAAAACTGACATTGATGCAATTTTAGCAGCAATTACTACAAAAACTAAAATTATTTTTATTGCCAATCCAAATAACCCAACTGGCTCATATTTAAATAAGTCTGAAATAGAAAAACTAATTTCTCAAACTCCAAAAAATGTTTTGATTGTTCTTGATCACGCTTATGAAGAATTTGTAGTAGAAAAAGACTATCCCAATGCTATTGAGTTAGTTAATCAAAATTCAAATGTTGTAACTACTAGAACATTTTCAAAAATTTATGGACTGGCTTCATTAAGAATTGGCTGGTGCTACTCTTCAGAAGAAATTGCAAACATTTTAAATAAAGTGCGTGGTCCTTTCAATGTAAGTGAAGCAGCGCAAAAAGCAGCTTTGGCAAGTTTAACAGATGAAGAGTTTTTTACAAACTCTGTAAATCATAATAAAAAATGGCTAGATATCTTCTTTGAAGAATTTTCAAAAATAAAAGGCATCAAAGCTTATCCATCAATTGCCAACTTTATTTTAGTTGATTTTGAATCAATTGAAAATTGTCAAAATGCTAATAGTAAATTTTTAGAAAACTCAATTATTGTACGCGAAATGCAAGCTTATGGACTACCAACTTGCTTGAGAATTACAATAGGAACTGAAGAAGAAAATTTAGCAGTTCTAAAAGTTTTAAAAATTTAGCTTAAATAACAAATAACATGGATCTAAGCTCATCAGACTGGCAACATTTTATTTATTCTTTATTAATTTTATTAGTTTTAGTTGGGAATTTGGGATCGCGCCAATTACCTTTTTCTAAAACTTTAAAATATCTAGGAATCTGGTCTTTAATAGCTTTAATTATAATTTCACTTTATAGCTACCGTTACGAATTTTCAGATTTTAAAAACCGAGTTTTCTCTGAAATAAATCCATCAAAAGCAAGATTTAATAAAGAGAATCAATTAGTAGTAAAATTATCAGACGACGGTCACTTTTATATTAATACACTGATTAATTCCAAACCAGTAAGATTTATGGTTGACACTGGAGCAAGTGATATTGTTTTAAATGTTAATGATGCAAAAAAAGTTGGAATTGATTTTGAAAAACTAGTATTTGACAAAAGATATCAGACAGCTAATGGAATTTCTTTTGGAGCCAGCGTAACTTTAAACAAATTTTCAGTTGGTAATGTGGAATTTGTAAAAATCAATGCTTCTGTCAACAATGCAGATATGGGAACTTCTCTTTTAGGAATGAGTTTTTTACGTAACTGTAAAAAGTACGAGTTTTATCGCGATAGCTTAATTCTTACCTTCTGAAACCAAGTAACTTATTATTATAGATACAAATCAAACTATCTGCCAGTCTTAATGTAAATTGTCTTCCTACAATTGGGACCACAACAAATCCATCGCGAATGATATAATTTAATGGTTGTTCACCACCATTTAAATCAGCCAAGCCTATTGAAGGCACAATTAAATTATCATTTGCAAATTGGAAAAAAGTTTCTTTGCCATCATCATAAACTTTAATTGGCATTATGTTATCTGAAGTTCCCGCCAAACTAAAATCAAAGTTCAGATCTGAATTATCAGTAGTTCTACTAATTTGAGGAGGTAATTTCTCGTCAACTCTTGAATTAGGAAGCGGCGTTTTAATAACCGACATTTGTTCTGGCTTTTTAGCCGGATTCGGAGCTGTCAAACGTTGAGGAATTGGTAAGGGTTGACCAATTTGTGGATAGAAAAATCTTACTGTATAAACTAACTCTTCATCTGCTTTTCCTTCATATTCACCAGATCTTATATCAAAGTGATAAGTTCTTTTATTAGTGATAATAGTCATGTTGGTATGAGCCGCAATCTCAAGAGGTCGAACAAAAAGCCTTTTACCAGCTGGAGTCAACCTCCAAGCAAAAGCTTCGCCAATTGAAATCATTTCTATTTCTTCATCTTCAGAAAATTCAATAAATGACTGGTAACCATAATAAAATTTTAGTTCATAAACTTCATTAGCGTTATATACCAAAGTTCTAATTCTTGAGTCTGTAGTAACAGGAACCTGTTGGCAAAATGATTCGGAGCAAATAATTAAGCAGCAAATTGAAGCCAGCAAAGACGCTGTACAGGTTTTTGATAAATAATTTTGTATTTTGGTAATAAGTTTTTTTATCACTAAATTTTTGTCTTTTTTATAAATCAAATCCACTTACAACTAAAAAGCAACTGATGGTTTAATTTCATATAAATTAATGCTCTAAAAAAACCACAAATTGCGAAGCTAATAATCAAACTTCTCTTCAGCTATTAAGTACTTACTAACTTGGAAACCAAGTGGGTTAATAAGTCTTTCTTCTATGGTTAAGTTCACATTAGTAAAGTAAAATGTCATTGTAATGACTTCATTTACCTGTTCAACTTTTGAAGCTGAGTAGTTTATTTGTTTTAGCAAACGAATTTGGGCAGTATTATTATCTGGAAACTGGATTGATTTTATTCTAACATCAATTGTAGCATCAACTCCAAGAGCTTTCGGATTTATACGACCACGAAACTCGGAATATATCCCTGGAGTAGAAAATAATCTGATTTTCTCAGAATCTTCTTTGTAAGTTTTTGGGTTATATCCACTAGCAGAGTGAATAAACTGATTTATAAAATATTGTCTTACAACCTGATTTCCCGTAAAGCTTTGTGCTGTTAGTTGGTCAACTACGGTTGCAATTCCTGTTTTTTCTTCAACTTCAATAACATAAGGTTCAAGAGACTTAGAAGCCATGACATGTTTTACAAACAACACGGCAATGGCAACTGAGATCATTGAAACTAAAGTAAAAATAAAAAGAATGTTACGCTGAACAACAACAATTTGGTAACGATTTGAATACCAACTTTTTACTTTTAATTCGTTTTTTTTGTTTGAATTTTTTGCTAAAGGCATGAAAATGTTAGCTTAAACTTTTAATAAATTGGCACTTCTAACTTAAGTCTAAATTTGAATTAAAAAATTAAAAATATCAATTGTGAAGGTAAACATCTTGATTAATAATATCAAGATGTTTTAATCCGCCTCCTTCTTGCCTTGACGCACTTTTTATAACTAAAGACAATGCTTTTTCACGATCAAGAAAAAATTTCTCTATCAAAAAAATTGGAACAACTCAACTGGTTGCTGATTTTGATGATAGTTATTTTAGCATCAGTTGGATTTTTAATGCTTTACTCCGCTGGAGGTGGCGGTTTAAGACCTTGGCTGATAAAACAGTTATTGTTCTTTTCAGTATTCTTTGTATTGATGATTGCAATTGCCTTAACTAATATAAATATAATATTCAAAGTATCTTATTTGCTCTATGCTATAGCCCTGATATTGGTTATAGTTGTTGATATTATGGGACATAATGCAATGGGTGCAACCCGTTGGTTCAGACTTGGGCCACTAACAATTCAGCCTTCTGAGATAATGAAAGTATGTACAGTTTTTGCTTTAGCAAAATATTTTCATGGCATTGAAGCGGAAAATATAGGAAAAATTAAATTTATCATTATTCCGCTTTTATTAATTGTGATTCCGGTATTTTTCATATTTTATCAACCAGATCTTGGGACAGCTTCAATTCTTGGTGCTGTTGGTGTGTCTGTTTTATTTTTGGCTGGTGTAAAAACTTGGAAATTTATGTTGGTTGGTCTTGCTGGCTTAGTTGCAATTCCATTTTTATGGATTTTTGTTTTATATGATTATCAGAAACAAAGAGTACTTACTTTTCTTGATCCAAATAACGATCCTTTAGGAAGTGGCTACAACATTATTCAATCTAAAATTGCGATTGGATCTGGTGGATTTTTTGGAAAAGGTCTGCTAAATGGCACTCAAGGACAACTTAATTTCTTACCCGAAAAGCAAACTGACTTTATTTTTACGATGCTTTGCGAAGAGTTAGGATTTATTGGTAGCATGTTTACAATTGCACTTTATTCAGTTATTATAGGAATTGGAATTTCAATTGCCATGAATACTAAACATCAATTCGGTAGACTCTTAACTATGGGGGTTATGAATATTTTCTTCGTTCACATGTTCATAAATATGGGAATGGTAACTGGCCTAATTCCTGTTGTTGGAGCTCCGCTACCTTTGATTTCTTATGGTGGAACAATTACTGCATCAATATTAATTGGATTTGGACTAGTTTTAAATATGGATTTAAATAGAAATCACGATTTTAGACATTAAAACAATTCATATTTATTGCTTTTATTGATGACGAGTAAATTTTTTGTTATCCAAATAATTTAGCTTGTTATATCTTCCATTTCCTCTTTTTCATCATTTTCTTCCAACATTTTTAAGTCTGCTGATTTTTTGCTTTCAATTCCTAAATCAGAAATATTTTTTATTGAAGAATAAACACCTCGATTCAAATTTTTCACAACCTTGCTATGAGCAGCAATTGCCTTATTTAAAAAGCGGCTCACTTCTTTTGATTCTTTAAAAATTAAAGCCATATTATCAAGTAATTTGCGCACAGCAATTTTTAAGTTATCAATATTTTTATCTTGTTTAATCCTATCAATTACAAAACGAGCTTGTGATACAAAATTAATCAAACCAATTGGAGTTGCAATAACAACTCCTCGCTCTAAAGCTTTTTGCTCAAAAGTTGCATCAGCCTGGCGCACTGTTTCAAGCATTGACTCACTTTGTAAAAACATCACAATTAAAATTTTATAATTGGACTGGTTTTTGTTATGCATTTCTTCAAATAAAAACTTTGTATAATCTTTTTTACATAAATTCTCTAAATGCCTTCTGAAGCTATCTTTTATTTTTGATAAAATTATTTTCTTTTCATTTTCATCAGCATTTTGACAAGCAATTTCAAGCTCTAAAAAATGAGGAGAAGATTTACTATCAATAATAACTATTTGATCGTTAGGGAAAAATAAAAGTGCATCTGGCCTTTTTCCTTCATAGCCGTGATTATCAGACATTCCAGAAAAGTGTGATTGCAAAATATAATCACCATAAGAATTAAAATTTTCTTTTTCTTTCAGACCCGAGTTTTTTAAAATATTTTCCAAAGTAATTTCCGCAAATCTTCCTGAAGATTTTGGATTTAACAATGCGTTTTTGATCAAAGAACTCTCTTCGCCTGACTTTTTTACTTCATCATTTAAAGCAATAACTTTTGCGCTGACATTTTCAAAATTTTTAAAAAGATCTTCGGTAATTTTTTTGATATTTTCTTGCTGAAAAATACTGAACTGATTTTGTTGTTCGTTATTCTTTCTCACTAACTCTTCTGACAGTTGCAAAAGCATTACTTCTTTACTTTTATGCCATTGTTCTTGTTCATTTTTCAAGTTTATAAAAGATTGCTTTAATAGCTCATTTTGTTTTTCAAATTCTAAAATATTTTGACGCAAATTTTCACTTTCTTCCAAAATTTTATTTTTTTCTTCACGCAAAAAATTTATTTCGTTTTGGGCATGCTCATACTTACCTTTGAAAGAACTTAGTTGACGATTTTCAGAAATTAAATTCTGAGATTCTTGATTGTGCTCTTGTAAACGTGAATTTAAGTTCTTAACTCTTTCCTCATAAATTAGATTTTGTGCACGCAAATTTTGCGAATTTTTATTTAATTTATAATAAAGAAAGATTGTAGTTGAAGCTAGAACTAGAGTTATTAAAACTATTATCATTATCTTATAAGTTTAATTAATTAAACTGTCCTCTTAACTTAGAGCTGTCATGCTAAGCATAAGTGAAGAATCTCTAGCATTTGGACTGAGAAGCTCTAACTATTGGACTCCCTCACTTATGCTCAGGATGACAGTTATAACAAAAAATAATAAAACCATGACTGAACAACAAATTCAACCACAAGTTCTTTGCGCTTT
>CAZENB010000044.1:8338-13693 GCA_964513555.1 uncultured Rhizobium sp.
TGACTACAACAATTCTAGTTGGAAGAGAAAAATCAGTTAACGGAATTGAAGAAGCAAAACGTTTAAATGTTCCAATTTTTGCAGTTTTACAAACCAATCCAGATAGTGACGAATTTAATGAAAACAATATTAACAAAGTTGGGGTAATTTGTAAAATTGTTGAATCAATAAGGACAGTCGATGGAACTCTTAAAGTTATAATTCAAGGCCTTTTAAGAGCTGAAATTAAAAGTTTATCTTCTAATGGAACTTACTTCACTTGCGAAGTTGTAATTTTGTCTGATGCAAAATTTATGCCAGATTCAGAAGAAAAAGATAAAAAATCAACTAAAGAAATTTTAAGCCTAGTCAAAGGTTGTGTAGAAAATTTTAGAAAATATGCAACATACAACAAAAGAATTACTTCTGAGATTTTAACAGCTTTATTACGCTTGAAATCACCTCATGAAATTGCTTACTTGATTACAATTAACCTAAACAGTACACCAACAAAAAAACAAAAAGTTTTAGAGGAAACTAACCTAGCAAAAAAACTTTATAAGGTTTTGGAGTTACTAAAAATTGAACTTGAAATTGCTCAATCAGAAGCCAGAATTAACAAGTCAATTCAAGATAAAGTTGCGAAAGCCAACAAAGAATTTTACTTAAATGAGCAGTTAAAAAATATCAAAAAAGAACTTGGCCACGATGAAGAAACTGAACTCAAAGAATTATCAAATAAGATTGCCAAACTAAAATTACCAAAAGAAGTTTCCGAGAAATGCAAAACAGAGTTAGCAAAATTAGAAAAAATGAATCCTTTTGCTTCTGAATCTGGAGTTGTAAGAAACTATTTAGATTGGATTATCTCACTTCCTTGGAGTACTAAAAGCAAACCAAGCAATGATCTTAATAAAGCTCACGATATTCTTGATAAAAACCACTTTGCTTTAGATAAAGTTAAGGACCGAATTCTAGAATTCATTGCAGTTCAGATTAAAACAAAAGCTCTGAGAGGGCCAATTTTATGTTTAGTTGGATCGCCCGGTGTTGGTAAAACTTCTTTAGCAAAATCAATTGCCGATTCACTAAATCGTAAATATGTTAAAGTTTCTTTGGGTGGGGTACGCGATGAGTCTGAAATTCGTGGCCACAGAAGAACTTATATTGGCTCAATGCCAGGAAGAATAATTCAATCAATGCGTAAAGCAGGAACAGTAAATCCTTTGATGCTTCTTGATGAAATTGATAAAATGTCCCATGACTTTCGTGGTGATCCTTCGGCCGCTCTTTTAGAAGTATTAGATCCAGAACAAAATAATAATTTCTCTGATCATTATTTAGAAGTTGATTATGATTTATCACAAGTAATGTTTGTTGCAACTGCAAACAGCTTAAGTTCAATTCCTTTACCGCTTCGTGATAGAATGGAAATTATCAAGCTTTCTGGTTATACGGAAAATGAAAAACTGCAAATTGTAAAAAAACATTTAATTAGCAGACAATGCAAAGAAAATGGATTAACTAGCAAAGAATTTTCAATTTCAGATGAAGCAATTCTGACTCTAATCAGAGAATATACTTTTGAAGCTGGTGTTAGAAATTTAAATCGTGAAATTGCGAATTTAGCACGTAAAGCTGTTAAGGAAATTATCACAAAAAAAACTAAAGCATTGCATATTACAAAAGAAAATATTTCTAAATATGCAGGAGTTGCAAAACATCATTTCGGAATTGCCAAAGAAAAAGACTTGGTTGGTGTTACAACTGGACTTGCTTATACTGATTTTGGTGGTGACTTGCTTGATATTGAGGTATTAAAATTTGAAGGACATGGTAAAATTCAAATTACTGGAAAATTGGGCGATGTAATGAAAGAGTCGGCTCAAGCTGCGCTTAGTTATTCTAGATCAATAGCTAAGAACTACAAAATTGATGCTAAGAAATTTTCTAAATATGATTTTCATATTCACGTTCCTGAAGGGGCAACTCCTAAAGATGGTCCATCTGCTGGTGTTGCTCTTTGTGTTTCTTTAGTTTCCTCAATCAGTGGAATTTCAGTTAAAAAAGACATAGCAATGACAGGAGAAATTACTTTAACTGGAAAAGTTTTAGAAATTGGTGGTTTAAAAGAAAAACTTTTAGCAGCTCTTCGTGGTGGAATTAAAACAGTTTTAATTCCTGAAAGTAATCGTAAGAACCTAAGCGAGATGCCAAAAGAAGTTTTAGATAAACTTACTATTAAGCCAATTAGAACAATTGATGAAGCATTAAATGAAGCATTGGTTTTACCAAAAAAACCAGCAACAAAGAAAAAATAATTTATGCAAAAACAAATTCACATCATTGCAGGTGCTAATGGTGCTGGAAAAAGCTCCCTTGCTAGAGTCACGCTTTTGCCAGATTTTTTAAAAAGTAACGAATTCGTTAATGCTGATGAAATTGCTAAAATTTTATCACCTCAAAACCCTGAAAAATCAGCAATAAAAGCTGGTAGATTGATGTTGCAAAGAATGAGCTTTCTTTTAAATGAGGAAGTTAATTTTGCTTTTGAAACCACCCTTTCAGCCAAGATTTATCTGAATTTTATCACAAAATCTCAAAAACTTGGTTACAAAGTAAATTTAATTTTTTTGATATTACAAAGCTCTAGGCTTGCAAAAATAAGAGTAGAGAATAGAGTTAGTAAAGGTGGTCATAACATTGAACCAAAAACAATTGAACGCAGATTTCAAAGAGGTCTTGAAAATTTACAAGATTATTTAAAAATTGTTGATACTGCTTCGATTTATGAAGCAAGTGGACCAGAACTTGTTGAGGTTGCTAAAAAAAGCAACAATAAAATTATAATTTCTAACAAAGATCTTTGGAAAAAACTTTATGGGTAATACAGAAATTCTCAAAAGAACCGATGCAGGAGTTAGAGAAGGAAATAAAATGCTAATTCGTGAGTTAATTTCTGACGCCGAAGAAAAAGGAATTTTCCCAGCTTGGGCAATTGACGGCAAAGTTAGAAAACTAAAACTTATAAACCAAATTTTGTTAAAAAAATTTGAGAAAGAATTAAAAAAATTTAGTTTTAAAAGAGCTGATTTTTGTTTTTTAGAAGAAGATTTAAAACAAACTAAAAATAACTCAAAAAATAAAATGGTTATTTTAGTTCACAAAGAATCGGCAATCGTAAAGCAATATAAAAACTCACATTGGATCACCGACTTTAGAAAAGATTTAGAAAATAAAATTTTTACAAATTAAATTCACATGCAAGACAACAAAAACATTACTTTAGCTGCAGTTCTTTCTGTTATAATTTTAGTTTGCTGGACTTGGTTTTACGAAAAACCAAAAGCTGAAAAAAGATTAATTGAACAAAAATTATACGAAGAAACTCAAAAAGCAGAAAAACAAAAAAATGCTAATCAAACTTCTCAAGCAAATAATCTTGAAAATACGAATATAAATTCTGCTTCCAAAGAGGTAAAAAATAGTAACATTGAAGAAATTGTGCAAATCACAAAAAATCGTAATGATATTTTGTCAGCAACATCATCTAAAAGAATTCAAATTAGTAGTGAAAGCTTGCATGGATCAATTTCACTTGAAGGAGCTCGTTTTGACGACTTAACGTTGGCAAAATATTTTGTAACTTCCGAAAAAAAAGAAGAAGTTAAACTTTTTTCACCCTCTCAAAGTAAAGAAAGATATTTTGCTGATTTTGGCTGGTTAAGCTCAGATTCAACTATTGATTTGCCAAAACCAACCACTTTATGGAAAAGCAACTCTGAAAAACTAACTCCTCAGAACTCGGTGTCTCTGTCTTGGACAAACAAAGATAATATTGAATTTATAATCAAAATTAGTCTTGATGAAAATTACATGTTCAATGTTACTCAAACAGTTAAAAATAATTCTAGTAAAGACATTTCTTTAGCAACTTATGGTAGAGTTAACCGCTCTAAAAGCTTTGAGAAAGGAACTTATATTCTTCACGAAGGTGCAATTGGTGTTTTCAACAACATTTTACAAGAAGTTACTTATGAAGATCTAATTGAAGAAAAAAACAAAGATTTTAAAGCTGAAAATGGTGGTTGGCTTGGAATTACAGATAAATACTGGCTAAGCTCATTAATTCCTGATAAGAAAATCTCTTACAAAGCAAATTTTAACAGCAGTTATCAAAACAAAACTCAATTTTTTAATGTTGAATTCATAGGACAAGAATTTGCAGTAACCAAAAATTCTGAACTTAGCTTTGAAAACCAAATGTTTGCAGGAGCAAAAAAAATCAAACTTTTAGATCAATATTCTAAAGATTTTGATATAAAACTTTTTGACCGCGCAGTTGATTTTGGATGGTTTTATTTTCTAACTAAACCCTTCCTTTTCATAATTGATTTCTTATACAAATTTTTGGGCAACTTTGGTTTAGCAATTTTGGCAATGACTGTTTTGATTAAGTTGGCTTTATTCCCAATGGCCAACAAATCTTACACTGCAATTGCAAAAGTTAGAAAATTGCAACCAAAAATTGATGATATAAAAAAGAAATTCAAAAATGATAGAGTTGCTTTCAACCGTGAACTGATGGAACTTTACAAAAAAGAAAAAGTTAACCCTGCAGCAGGTTGCCTACCAATTCTTATTCAAATTCCTATTTTCTTCTCATTATACAAAGTTCTGTATGTAACTCTTGATATGCGACAAGCACCATTTTACGGCTGGATTCAAGATTTGTCAGCACCAGATCCAACTTCAATTTTCAACTTATTTGGTTTACTTTCTTTTGAAACCAGTGCTATGTTTACAATTGGTATTTGGCCAATTTTGATGGGTATTACAATGATTATCCAACAAAAACTAAGCCCAGTTACTTCTGATCCAACTCAGGCAAAAATTATGAAATTTATGCCTTATGTTTTAACTTTTGTTTTAGCAGCTTTCCCTGCAGGATTAGTTATCTACTGGACTTGGAGCAACGTTTTATCCATTTTACAACAATGGTTTATTAACAGAAAGTTGAAATAGTTGTTAATTACTTATTATTTTCAGCATCAACAATTGTTTTCATTCCTAACATTCTTTGTTATCCTGAGCGTAAGCGAAGGACATCAATAGATAAGCTCCTGAATCTGATTTGACAGAAATTGTTGAGATTTAATAACAATATGGAAGAGTAGCCGAGGTTTGAGCGGCAGAAGCTTGAAGTCAAACTTTAGTTTGACGAAATGGCTGCAAAAACATCATAAACGCATGTTTTTAGCGAATAAAGGGAATTGAAGATAGTAAATTCCCAAAGTTTTCATCAAGAAAACCTAAATTTATGGAAGAGTGGCCGAGTGGTCGAAGGCGCACGCCTGGAAAGTGTGTATAGGGTCA
>CAZENB010000045.1:0-13112 GCA_964513555.1 uncultured Rhizobium sp.
GGAAATCTTTGCTCTAAAATATCAACAATCTTTTTTGTATCATCTATACTAAGAGTTGTTTGTGTTACATAAGCAATTTTTTCACAATTTTTTATCTCAACATTTTTTGCGTCTTCTTCACTAGTAACTAATATAACATCTTTTTTAACTCTTCCACTTGTTCCTTCAACTTCCGGATGTCCTTTGTGTCCAATCAAAATAATTTCATAATTCTCCTCTTCATATTTTTTTGCCTCTCTATGGACTTTGCTTACCAAAGGACAAGTTGCATCAATAACATCTAAATTTCTCTCTAGCGCATTTTCCTCAACTTTATCGGAAACTCCATGAGCTGAGAAAATAGTAATTGCTCCTTGTGGAATTTGCGCAACTTCATCGACAAAAATAGCGCCTTTTTTACGCAAAGACTCAACTACAAACTTGTTATGAACTATTTCATGACGCACATAAACTGGAGGTCCAAATTTTTCTATAGCTTTTTCAACTGTTTCAATTGCACGAGTAACACCTGCACAAAAGCCTCTCGGCTTTGCCAAAATAATTTTCATTATATAATTTGAAAAATATTGAATAACTAGATCTTGTAAAAACTCTTATCTTTAGGTTAAGACCTAAAAAATATTTTTGACGAAGAACTAAAAAACATCTATTTAGGTCTTTATTATTTTTGTGATTTTGTAAAGAAATTAAGTTTTTTTCTTCTTAAAGAAAGGAAATTTTTACTCTTTTATGCTAAAGTAAGCTTTAATTAAAAACAATATTTGAGTATTCTTTCTAATCATTACCATTCTTTATAAGTTTTAAATAACTTATCCCAAAAAGTGAAATAAGGAGCGTAGTTACAATCATAAACTCTATGATGCATTTCATGGTCTCTGACTGTTGCACCAAGTGGACCCTTTGGTATTAAGTTATATCCAGAATGACCCATTAAGTCAAAAGCCATGGAAAGTAAATTAGTTACAATTAAAGCCGGAATTGACATTGGAATTATACAAACCATATAAGCATAGAGTGATTGTGGGATTGTAAAACCAATCGCACTTTCATTATAAGTTGCAAAAATTGTTGTTGGATTGTTGTTTTTATGATGAGGAAGATGAAAAAACTTAAAAATTTTTCTACTTGAGTGAAACCATTTATGACTGAAATAAATAGCTGTATCAAGTAGAAAAAGTCCCAAAACTACGCTAATCAAAAAGTTAACTAATGGAAAACTTGTATATTCAAATTCATTGGAAAAACCAATAGTTTTTAGGTGAATTCCTATTGAAATAAATAGTGATGAGAGAAATAGACAAATGAAGGAATTTCTGACATCTAACTTTATATTGTTACATGGAGCAATATTTTGATTTTTCTTCCCAGGAAACTTAACCACCCACTTCATAAAAAAGTAGCCAAATCCAAAGTAATATAGCAAAAATAATGGGTAGAAAATTGCTAAATTTGTCAGTATGTTATACATAAAAAAGAAAAAAATTGTTTGTGATGAAAAGTCAATTTTATTATACTATAAACCTAGTAGCTTTTAATTCAAATCTCTATTACAAACTTACAAAAATAAAAAACTTTTTACTTATAATAGAATTTATTATAAGGTTTAAAAAAACTTTTTCCAAATCAGCACCTTCCAAATATTTTACTAACGTAATAAATTCTCGTTAATAAATTTGTTAACTTTTGCAAATTCCTCTTTTACTTGTTTAACAATTTCTGCTTTGACTTCTGATGATTCTTCAGAACTTTTTTGTGCATGCTCTAAAATTTTTGATAATTCGAAAGCTCCAACTGAAGCTGCAGAACCTTTGAATGCATGAGAAGCCATGTACCAAAAGTTATAACGACTTGGATCGTAAGATTCTTCCATTTTTTCAATATTACGATTAGCATTTTCAACGAAAATTTTAAATAATTCTCTTTCAAATTCAGGATCGTCATTTATCACGCTTCTTAAGAAATCAACATCAATTGGCGCTTTTTTATTCAAAATATCGTCCATAAAACCTCTTTTATATTATTACATTTAATTAATAACGAATTCTAATACAGTTGGCGGAAGCTTAATGCCAGCTTCTTTAATTTGCTTAGCATTAAGTGTAATTTCAAAGTTTCTTCTTCCAATCTGAATGAAAATCATACCACCATTTTCATTGAAATTTTCTAAAACACCAACAGTAATTATTTTTTTGTGATTAAATTTTTCAACATAATTGCGCAGCACTTTGCTTTTATCTTTTGCAACATAAACAGCATGGCAAGATGTATATTTTTCGGGATTTCGATCTAAATTTATATTATTTTTACTTTTAACACTAATTGCAGCAGCAATTTCATCATAACCAAAAACACATATTTCTCCAGAATTACCACTTTGTATAGACGTTGCAACACCATATATAAATGTAGCAAACATCTCGGCTTCATCCTTATCTTCAGCCCAAGAATTTGAAACAACAAAAAAGGATAAGGAGAAAAATATTAGTAAATGTTTTAATGTTTTTAACTTATACATTTAATATTGCCAAACTGCTTTCAAATAATAAGTACGACCAATTTCTGCCGCAGTGTTGTAAAGACCACTAGAAAACTCTTGGTGTCTATCATCAAATAAGTTTCTGATACCAACACTTAAATCTAAACTTTTAGTTGGCAAGTAACCAAGCCTAGTATCAAATCTAACATAAGATGCAACACCTTTTCTATCAGTTTTGACATATTTTGCACTAGGTAAGCTATCAACATAATAAAGCATATTATCAAACTCTACTTTTGGTGTAATATTGTAATATGATCTTAATCTAAATTGATTTCTAGGCGATCTACCTTCACTTAATTTTAAAGAATCATAATCAGCCGACACAGTACTATTGTCTGTTGAATCTTTGCTTGTGTACAGGTTCATTTCTAAATAATCATAACTTGCTTCTAATCTTAAATCACTACTTACTTGCCATTTACCAACAATTTCACCTCCATAAGACTGACCATATCCTAAATTTGCTGCCGTTGGAACACCATTTATATCTTCGTAAGTTCTAAGTTTGGAATATCTGTTATAAAATGTTGTGACATCGATTAAAGTTTTAGTTGTTGGTTTAATTCTGTAACCAAGTTCATATGCTAAAACATTTTCTGATTCGGCATTTGATGATGCTTTACTAACAGTCAAACCATAACTTTCATCTTTCAAATCGAAACTAATTTCACCACGAGTCGGAGTTCTAACGGCTCGTGAAATTGCACCCCAAAGAGTTTGATTACGAGATGGATAATAAGTTAAACGCGTGTTTGGCTGATATTCAAAACCAGTTTTGGTATAGTTATTTACCAAAAATTTCGAACCTATTGTCCAATATAATTTATCTTCAATTAACCCTATTTTGTCTTGAACAAAAGCACTAAAAATACCACTGTTTCTTTTTTCTGGATAATATTCCAAAGGTATAAATTTATCACCACTAGAATTAATTGCTGTTGATGACTTTATATCATCTTTAATTTGTCGATAACCAACTCCCCAAATAAACTGATTATCTCGAGAAAAGTTATAGAAATGCTGAAAATCGATATCAATTGTTGTGGCATCTCTACTTAAAACAGGAATAGAAGATTTGTCATAATCAATATATGCTTGTAAATTAATACTAGACTTTTTTGACAAAGTTTTATCAAAAGTAACACTGAGATTTACTTGATTAGATGTTTTATCATTTTTGCCATTATTATCTAAGGTTGTAAAATAATTTGAAGCAGTACCATTAGAAATGTCACCTTGAATTGTTAATGAACCATCTTTTATTGAGGTAATATCATATCTAAAACCAGCTCTTTCTTGTCTATTACCATCTTTTCTATCTTTGTGGGTATCAACATCATAAGCACCATCTAGTAAAGTCTTTTTTGCATAAATTCTATAGTGATCATTTTTACTGGTTTTACCACCATATCTTACTTCTGTAATTGATTTGTCTTGATTACCAACCACTTGTGAAACATAGCCACCTTGCGTTTCTGCGGCATTTTTAGTAATTATGTTGATAACACCATTTACTGCATTAGCTCCCCAAATTGTTCCCCCAGGACCTCTTACAACTTCAATTTTTTCAATATCTTCAATTACATAATCATGCAAATCCCATATGACTCCTGAAAATAAAGGAGTATATATTGTTCTGCCATCAATCATTACTAATAACTTATTTGAAAATTGCCCATCAAAACCACGAACTGTAACTGCCCATTTATTACCATCTATTCTTGATACTTGAACACCCGGAACCAATCTTAATGCCTCTGGAATGGAAGTGACACCAGATCTTCTAATATCTTCAGAATTTATAATATATGTTGCTGAAGCAACGTCAAAGGCATTTTCTTTCTTTTTTGACAATGAATAAATATCAAAGTTAAACACCGATCCAAGAGAACTAGAAGAATCACTTTTTACAAAATCCTTAGCATTAGCTTCAAGACAAAATAATGTGGTCACCAAGAAATATAAAAAGTTTTTCATACATTGTGTCCTATGAAGATTTTGATAATTTGGTTAATAATTTTAATTTTTTCAGTTATGTTTATTCCAAAAAATTACTGATTATTGAAATCTAACACATTATTGGAAACAAAGCTTTAGATAAACTAATTAACTTAGAGTTAAAGACCTAAACTTCTTTAAATGTATAATTAGAGGATATCTTAACTCATAACCATGGTTATTTTGTGAAGCCCAAGGATGACCAAGAATTATATCAGATTTATATTTTAAGCCGGCCAAAGCTATTTTATGAGTTCTGGCAGCAGATAAAACTGCAACACCAATTCCATATTCACACTTTAAGGCTTCTGATTGCTTAACTAAAGTTCCAAACATTTTTCTAATTAACTGTCCATTACCATATGGTTTTTTAATCACTACATCTTCAACTTCCACATACTTAGCTTTATAATTTAAGCCTATTTCTTTTAGAACACCTCTGATTGTCACACTAATATCTGGTTCTTCATTAAGAGAATTTTTAGTCCAGTCTGAAATTAAAAATCTCATTCCAGCAATAACTTTTTTGTTTTTATCAATTGCTACCAAAATTTTACCACTCATATCATCAACATTTTCAGAGCCATCACAAGCCTCAAACTCATGAATTTCTTCGAAAGTTTTTTCTTTGTAAACAACGTCAACATTTCTGAAAGACTCTTCGCGCAACTCATAATACTCACTAAGTAATCTGCGATCAGAAGTAAATAAAACTCTAATTTCACCAATTGAAGACAACTCATTTTCTTCAGGCTTTTTATCTTCATTAGCAATATGAGGGGTTCTTGATGGATCATCTTTAACTCTTACTCCACCAATAACGATTGTACCAGTTTTATCTGAAATAGACGGGATAGATTTTTTTATCCTAATTTTAAGAAACTCATCTTTTATTTCATCACTAATGACAAAATCACTTCTTGAAAGATTTTTTACATTATAAATGTCTTCTTTTATAACTTCACCTAATCTGTTATACATAAATCAATTTTTAATCTGTTTCACTTTATTCAATTTTATATCAATCAACATTTATAAAATTGAAATTATTTGACAGCCTATAAAGCCGCTTTTAGTTTTTAGGTAATATCCCAAAAAAAAGTTCTAATCATGTAAAAAATGAAATAACTTGAAGTAAGTAAAAAAAATATGAACACAAAAAATCAACAAGACAATTTGCATAACCTTTAACAAAAACGTTCTTGCTTCAAAAAGACACAGACAAAAAAATGTTAGAAAGAAAAATAGATATAACTCAAAAAACTAAACCAAACAATAGCAATAAAAAAGGCACCACACATCTTTTTGACTGCTTAAAAACTTTTCTTTTGATCATTAAAAGAATAGTACTTTTTGTATCTACTTTTTATATGCCCAATAATGTTAAAAACATTTCTCGCAAACTCAGTCTTATTTTCTCAATATTCAAACACTGCTATTTTATTCCTGGCTATCATTATTTAATATTCTTTTTTTTCAGAAAAAGACCTTATCAGATAGTTACAGAAAGAATTCGAAAAAAAATTCTTTTAGATCCATCTTACAAATCAAAGCTAAAAAAAATTCGTAAACGCTATAAAAAAATACTTGTAAAACGCAGGAAAAGACTAGAAAGAAAAATTGGCCTTGAAGAGTCATATAGCGCATTTTCTTATGCTCTTTTGGTGTTAATACTGATTTGGACAATAGTGAATTCTTGTATGATTTACTATAACTTCAGAACTAACCTAGAAAATAAAGTTATATTTCATAGCAGCGTAATAGAAAAATCGGCTTCCAGCTTGATTAGCGCTGTTGATAACTATATGAATTACGTTGGCGATAAAGTTTTAGTTTTAAAGTCTGGAGGAGACAAAACGAATGAAGCCATTCGTAAAATGGTTAAAAAAACTCTAAATCGTGATGCTTATCAAAGAAACGTGTCTTCTTGGCTTGATATAAACTTTGTCAATCTAAATGGAATTGTCACAATGAATGACAGAGGATTAATCAATAATCCTCATAAGGTTGAAAACTATTATCCGATGGAAGAAGTGGCCAGAAAAATGTGGCGTACCAAAATAGGAGATATGCATCACATAGAAACAGATATCGCAAGCTATGATGTATTACCAGTTGCCATTGGAATTGATGATGATGACTTAACGCCGATTGGAACTTTAATTGCGAAAATTAGTCTTTTAAGAATTGAACAAAATATTAATAGTTCCTTCAATGACGATGACATTTGTTACGTAGTTATAGATAAAAATTATGACCTAATTTCTAAATCGAAAAATTTTGCAGATGAAAGTTACGACTATAGAAACACCGATAAAATTATTCTACAAAACACTCTTTTCTTAGAACCAATAATTGTAGATCATTCCGGAAAAACAGAAGCAAAGTTACAAAAAGAATTAGTAATAAATCGCTGTTTAGTCAGCTATTACAGACAATCAGAATATCCAGTAACTGCTTTAGTTGGATATGATCAAATAACAATTTTAGATAAATTAAGTTCGCAACTTTATACCGCCGCAAGCCAGTCAATTGGTGCTGCCATTCTATTCTTAACTGCATTATATTTATTTAAGAAAAGAAAAATAATGCCATTCTTAAAAGAGATGTTTAATGCAAAAATTGCTGCCGAATCAGCTAACGTGGCAAAAAGTCAGTTTTTATCAAATATGAGTCATGAACTTCGAACTCCTATGAATGGTATAATTGGAATGAGCCAAGCTTTAAAAGATTCTGGAAAACTTGAAGATAACGAACTTGACCAAGCAAGCACAATTTACCGTTCTGCTGACGCATTACTTATTATTTTGAACGATATTTTAAACTTCTCTAAAATTGAGGCAAAGAAAGTTGAATTAGAAAATGTTAATTTTGATTTAAGACTTTTAATTGAAGATATTGCTGACCTTATGTCTTCGGTTGCAAGTTCAAAGGGTTTAGACATCATAACATACATAGAGCCTAATGTTCCAACAGTAATAATTGGTGATTCTGGCAGAATAAGACAAATATTAACAAATTTGATAAATAATGCCATCAAGTTTACTTCTTACGGACAAATATTTATTCATGTTAAACTAGATAAAGTTGAGGATGATCGTTACTTCATAAATGCCAATATTAAAGACAGTGGAATAGGAATTGAACCATCAAAAATTGGCTTAATGTTCTCTAAATTTAGCCAAGCCGACATGTCAACCACTAGAAAATATGGTGGAACTGGTCTTGGACTTTCAATCTGCAAAGAATTAACAGAATTAATGCAAGGCCGAATTGGAGTTACAAGTAACTTCGGTGAAGGTTCAAATTTCTGGTTTACAATACCTTTCAAAAAATCTGATAGTGAAGTTGTAGATTTAGAGATTGAACAGAAAAAACAACTTGAAGGCAAAAAAATAGCAATTGTTGAATATAATGAAATTGCTAGAAAAGTTCTAAAAGAAAGATTTGATAGATTAAAAATCAACCATCAAATTATTGATGTCTATAATAACTCTCCTGATAAATACGATTCAATAACTCTTCAAATTGATAAATTTGAAGGATGCGAAGCAATAATAATTGACCATAACTCTGCTGCTAAATTTGATGGAATTGAGATAGCCAAAAAGTTAAAAGGCGATGAAAAAACGAAGAATATTCCTCTGGTTTTAATGTCTTCAAGCAACGAAAGATTGAAAATTGCCAAAGAAAATTTAGCACTTTTTGAACAAATAGTACCAAAACCATTTAAAGAAAATCGTTTGCTTAAATCTTTATTCTTAATTTTCAAAATAACTTTCTATGACGATGAAGGCGCTCTAATACAAAAAGGGAAAGTTGTAGAAGAAGAATCAAAAAACAAAGGTCTAAAAGTTCTTCTGTGCGAAGATAACGAAGTAAATGTCAAAGTTGCATCAATGATTCTAAAAAGAATGAACTTTGAAATTGAATATGCTGAAAATGGACAAGAAGCAGTAAATAAGTTTTTACATGTTAAATATGACGTTATTTTTATGGATTGCATGATGCCAATTATGGATGGATTTGAAGCGACAAAAAAGATTCGCGAAATTGAGAAAGAAAGTCAAATGCCACATACGCTTATAATTGCTCTTACTGCTAATGCTACGCAAGAAGATCAAGAAAAATGTAGTAATGCTGGAATGGATAACTTTGTCTCAAAACCAATCAAAAAAGAAGTGATCCAAAATGTTATTGATAGATGCCTTAGTAACAAAGACAAAAATCATAAAAATTAACAGTTAATTTTTTAGAGATACAAGATGTTTTATCTTAATAAAGAAGAAGAAAGATACTATAATAAACCGCCATTTCTAACAATAAGCGGAATAGTATTATTAACCATAATTCTAATCAGCTACTTATCTTATAAAAATTTTGAGCGCAGTTTTGAAGCTCAGACCGTAAATATTGCTACAAAAGCAAATAAAGAACTAGAAAATTCAATGCTATATACTGAAAATATAGCAAACTTTATAGCAAATCAAATAGTTGATAAAGAAAGACTTACCAAAGAAGAAATTGCAAAAATATTACGCAACACAAAACCCAGATTAGACCAAAAACAAGATATTTTTAGCCAGATTTTTTTCGACTTTATTGACAAGCAAGATAACATAATTGTTACCGAATCAGATGGAATTTTAGCAAATCCTTACCGTATCACTAAAGAAAAAAGATCTTGGATAGAAAGCGCAAAAATAAATACTTGGAAACTTATTCCAGCAAAAAAAGATAAAGGAATAATTACACAAGAAATTATCATTCCCTGCGGCTTTGGAATAAGCAGAAAAAATGGAGAATTTGTTGGAATTATAACAGGTGGAATTAATGTTGATAAGTTGCAAGAAAAATTAAAAGCACTTACCACAAGCAGCTACAACATTACTATTCTTGATTATGAGAACCATATAATTTCAACTTCTGATTCATATGTCACAAAGCAAGAGAATAAAATAAAAAAAGAAATAGAAGCTTCTAATTATAACTCAGGTTTTATCAATATAGAAGGAAATAAGTTTTATTACCAAAAAACAGAAGGCTATGAATTTAAAATTTTAGTTGGAATTGAAGAACAAAATTACAACAAAAAACTTTTGCAATATTCACTTCCAGAAATAATAGATAACTTATATTTGACTGCTTTTCTTGTTATATTAATTTACTTAATAGTAAGAATTTTATTTCTTTAGCACTTCAATTAACTCTTGATGGTGAAAATATACAGGCAAAGGACCTTCATTGTTTTTACCACTTTCAATCCAATCTTGCGGTATAGTTTTTGAGATTTCATTATCAACAGCATTACCGTAGATAATTGGCGTACAGCATGAGTTATAAGCACATTCAATATCAGCTATTGTATCTCCAACAAACCAAATTTCATCTTGTCTTAGTTTTATATCGCTACCAATTAAAGCCATTTCAACTGGTAAAAAACTTGGTTTATCAGCTTTTGCATCACCCGCTCCAATTAGTGAAAAAAACTTTTTATCTAGGCCAATCTTCTCTGCTTCTTGACGCAAGGTTGGCCCCATTTTATTACTTACTACAAACTGAGAAATTTGCATTTCTTCTAATTTCTTAATCAGCTCTAAAGCTCCTGGCAAAAGATATAATTTCTCCAAATGAAGAGAGCGATAAGTTTGTTTATAAATTTCTCCTGCTTTTTTCCAATCATCTCCAAAAATTTCCGGAAAAGATTCACGCATTGATTTATGAACATTATCACGAACTTTCTTCAATCCCCAAGGCTCTTTTCCCATTTTCTTCATGGTTTCATCAATAGCAGTTTGAATTAAAGGCCAAGTGTCAACTAATGTATTATCCCAGTCAAAAACTACCGCTTTTGGTTTCTTCAAGCTTTCTAAAGCTTGTTTATTTTTTATAAAATTCATGTTTTATTTTCTGGTCTGATTGTTAAATCCACGTGGATCAAAAAGTTTCTCAAATTTATTTTTCATTCCATCAAAATCTTTGGCATCACTTAGAGCATCTTTTCTTTTTGTAATAACTGGCCATTGTTTTGAATATTTTCTATTTATTTCCACCCAATTTGCTAATTCAGGAGTTTCAGGAAAAATTGCTTCTGCAGGACATTCTGGAACGCAAACTCCACAGTCAATACACTCATCTGGATCAATTACCAACATATTTTCACCTTCGTAAAAACAATCAACTGGGCAAACTGAAACACAATCAGTATATTTGCAACGAACACAATTATCTGTCACAACGTAAGTCATTTTAGTAACGATTTATTAATAATTTTTTAAACATTATTTCGCTTTTAACTTTCAATAAAGAAACAAAAACAAAAAAAGAAAAATAAAATCCAAAAGTTAAAAGCAAAGGTTTTAACATTGAAGGATCAATTGTAACTCCACCACTTCTTATAATGCTTGCCGGCTGATGGAGTGAATTCCAATATTCTACTGAAAATTTAATTATAGGAATATTCACAAATCCAATTATTGAAATAATAGCAGCAATCTTTTCTCCTTTCTCGCGATCATCAAATGAATCAAGCAATATTATATAACCAAGATACAAAAAGAATAAAATTAGAACCGACGTAAGACGGGCGTCCCAAACCCACCAAGTTCCCCAAATTGGTTTTCCCCAGATGCTTCCTGTAGCTAAAGTTATAAAAGTAAACATTGCTCCAATTGAAGCAATTGATCTTGAAATTAAGTAAAAGAAAGGATTTTTGAAAATAAAACCAAAAATGTTAAAAGTTGCTAAAATCATGTAAACCAAAAGCGACATCCACGCTGCTGGAACATGAATATACATAATTTTAACAGCGTTTGACTGTTGATAGTCAAGTGGAGAATTTATTATTTCGGGAATCGCTAAAACTAAACAAATAAAAGCACAGGTAAAAGAAAAGGGTGCAAAAAAGCTGAAGTTCTTTTCAAAATTTTTAAAGACAAATAACTGACTTATAAACTTCATAAATATTTAATTTTTTCCTTCAAGATAGTGTATTAGAAGTTCTGATTTCAATTTCTGCTCTTTGGAATTATCAAAATCTTTTACCATTACTTCACCATTTTTCATTTCATTTTCACCAATAATTACAACAAATCTTGAATTATTCTGAGAAGCTCGTTTCATTTGTTTTTTAAAATTTCCATCTAATACAAAATCAACTATTAATCCAGAGTTCCTAAGCTTATTGGCAATTTCAAAAGCATAAAACTTTTCATTTTCTGAAATATAATTTACTTGTATTGGACGCAATTTTTCTAACTTAGTATTAATCAAAAGCATCAGTCTTTCAATTCCTGCAGCAAAACCAATTGCAGGAACTTTTTTTCCTGACATTTTTTCAACTAAACTATCATATCTTCCGCCAGCCAGAACTGTGTTTTGTGAACCTTCAAAAGCCATTACAAATTCAAAAACTGTTGAAGTGTAGTAATCCAAACCTCTAACAAGTCGATTATTAACACGATATTTTACATCAAATTTATTCAGTAAGTTTAAGATTTGATCAAAATGTTTCTTGGAATAATCAGAAAAAAAATCATAAATTGATGGCGCTTCTAAAAGCAAATCAATGTCTTGTTGATCTTTTGAGTCAAGAATTCTAAGTGGATTTTTTTCAAGCCTATTTTTACTATCGTTTGATAAATCATTCTTGAATTTGGTGAAATATTCAGTCAAAGCAACTTCATATTGATTTTTAGTTTGAATGTCACCTAAAGAATTAATCTCTAAAGTTGTATTACCCAAAACGCCCAAATCTTTTAAGATTGTTGATGCCAATAAAATTGCCTCAACATCACAAAAGACGTTATCTTCTCCAAAAATCTCAAAATTAATTTGATGAAATTGACGCTGTCTGCCTTTTTGTGGCCTATCATAACGAAAAATTGGACCGTAAGAAAAAAACTTTTGTGGTAAAACTTGTTGCAACTCACCATTAGAACAGAAAGAGCGAACAATTGCTGCTGTAAATTCAGGGCGTAAAGTCAGAAAATTATCACCACGATCTGGAAATTTATAAACTTCTTTAGAAACAATATCAGAAGCTTCGCCCAAATTGCGTTCAAAAACTTCACTAAATTCAAAGATTGGAGTTTGTAACTCAGAAAAACCAAAGCTTTCACTGCGTTTTTTTGCAGTTGCCACAATATGGTTAAAAATTTTGATTTCATCGCCAAAAAGGTCTTTTGTACCTCTAACTGGCTGCAACTTGTGATTTGACATCTATAAGTAAATTTATTGGTTTAACAATAATTGCATCATAGTGCACGCTATTTCTAATTTCAATTTAAGAAATTTAAATCACTAATCAAGATTGATTAACCATTAAATTAAAGTATTTAGAAATGACGTTTATCCTTAACCATAAGTGAAAGGGAATTAGTTTTTGATTTTGTGAAGGATAAAGTTAAATTCTTTACGAATCAATTTAAGAAAATATGCAGATTATTCACAAACTATTTAAAGAAATATAAAAGAAATCGAACCATATCTTTCAGCTTTTTTCTCATTTAAATCCTTGTGGGTTGGTATGAGTGGAATAGGTTCTTATCTGGCTTTGACAAATCCAATTGTAGAT
>CAZENB010000046.1:0-13105 GCA_964513555.1 uncultured Rhizobium sp.
GGAAAGTTTAGTTGGAATTAATTAAGAGTATAGATTTATGTTTTGGTATATTGATATTCTAATCCACTTAAATCTAATTAAATTTTTTGGATAATTTATGGTTCAAGCTTAAAGTAAGGATTTGAGAATCAGGGTTATTAATCGTCTTAAAAATGGTAAAGAAAGCCATCAAGAAATAGTGGATAATTTTGAAATTGGTGTAGCAACTTTAAGTAGATGGATAAGTTTCCACAAATACATGGGATCTCTTGATTGCAAGGTTCCTACAGAGCTACTAGACCAAGAAAAGTTGATTATAAAAAAGCAAAAAGATTCATCGAGAAAAATCCTGATAAAACCTTGAAGAAGATCGGTAATAAATTTGGTGTGAAAGATACGGCGATTCTCTACATTACGAAGCAACTAAACATCACATATAAAAAAACTCTTCCTGTACGAGGAAAGACAGGAAGATTTAAGAGGAATATCAAAAAGTCTTAAGCCAAATTCTTAAAGTCTCGTTTATCTCAATGAAAGCGGATTTGATCTGAACATGAAGAAAGAATATGGCTGGAAGGCAAGATAGCAAAGGCTCTATAACAATCAAAGCGATAACAGAAAAGGTAAAAGAAACACGGTAATTTCAGCTTACTCAAATCAAACAAAGGGTCTGATTGCTCAAATGTATTTTGATGGCAATACCAATGAAGAAATCTTTAAACAATGGATCGAAGAATTCCTTACTCCATCACTTAAACAAAATCAAACAATCATACTTGATAACACTGCTTTCCATAAATCACAAAAAACCATAGAGCTCATCGAGGCAGTTAAATGCAATGTTCTTTATCTACCGCCCTACAGTTCTGACCTTAACCCAATTCAGCAGAAATGGGATCATGTAAAAAATTTGGCAAAGAAAATCAGGGGCAAATTCTAAAACTTTAACGAGTGTTTGGAGAATGTTTTATGCTATCAATAGATTTATGTTTTGGTATAGTCCTTCTTTTTGTTTAATGCAATTAAATCATCAGCTCGAGTTATTTCTTCTTTTGCGTCTTTTGGCAATTTATCCTTTGCTTCCTGTGCATACTTTACTGATTTATCTTTTTCTCCAATATAAAAATTATACTCAGCCAATGCCAGCAAAGATCTTCCTGCATCACCAATTTTATTATAAGCATTAGCTAGTTGTTTGTATAAAAAAGAATTTTCTTCTTCATATTTTTTGGCATCTATTAAGTTTTTAATAGCAATTTTTATTAAATCGGAATCATTTTGTGAAAGAGTTAAAACTGATGACGCAAATCCTATTTTAGCTTGTGCAGAATCTTCGTTTTTTAACAATTCAATAGATTTTTTATAAGCAATAACTGAATCAAAAACTTTGCCTAATTCAAATAAGAATTGTCCTTTAACTTCATATAAAAAACCAATGTCAGTTGAGTTGGCTTTGTTTTGTGATTTTTCTTCAATTACTTTATTCAACAACATTAA
The DNA here is from genome assembly GCA_964513555.1 of uncultured Rhizobium sp. GTDB lineage: Bacteria > Pseudomonadota > Alphaproteobacteria > Rickettsiales > UBA1997 > UBA2645. The sequence goes on from CAZENB010000046.1 coordinate 1,477, forward strand.
TCCATCTTCTAAATTGCCTTTTCTGAAAAGAGCAATTGATTTTTTATAATTAGACAAAAAATCATTTTTATTTTTATATTTAACCAGCGTTAAGTCGGGACTTTCCATAAATCCTTCAAGTTTTGCCAATATTAAGTCCATTCTGGGCTGTAATTTCTGATTAACTTTTTTGTCAGAAAATTTTTTATCCTTAGTATTCGATCTGATAAGATCAATTCTTTTTTTGCTTACTGGATGTGATAACAAATATTCGTCTATTTGGTTTTTATAACCAATCATTTGAGTTTCAAAAAATTCCAATAAATTAATAAGTCCATCTGCTGGATAAGAAATCTTATCAAGATATTCAATGGCGTGCTTATCTGCAGCTTCTTCTTGTCCTCGTGTGAATTTCATATAAAGTCTTTCTGCCGTATTGTTGCCTCCTAAAATTAGTGCCTGACCAGCATCAGGAGATCCCGCAACTGCTGCACCAATACCAAGCAAGTAGCTCAATAACATAAAGTTTCCAGCGTTATCCATAGCTTCAGAAGAGCGTGCAATATGTCCGGCAGCTATGTGTCCAGTTTCATGGGCAATTACACCGATTAGAGCATCTGGAGTATTGTATTTTCTAATTAAACCAGTATTGATAAAAACATTTTGTCCACCACTTACAAAGGCATTTATGGAGTCATCGTTAACTATATAAATTTTGATATTTTTAACATCTAAATTGGCGGCTTTAAATATTGGATCAGATAGTTCGTGAAGAAATTTTTCTGTTTCAGCATCACGAATTAGTGAGAAATTGGCATAAGAATTGCTGGCAAAAAATATTATAAAGTATAAAGCAAAAAAAATTACTGTTTTTTTTCTCTGAAATGTTTTTAATCTTTTACGCAAATTCAACACTTTTTATACATAAAATGAAATTACAAAGTTATAATAATAAAAATAGAGAAGTCCTTATCAAACAAGGAGTAATTTGGTTAAGCTTGATTGTTATGCTTATATTTTGTTGTGTATTGCTTTTTGACAATTTTGAAATGACACAAAAAACTATTTCTATTAATATTGACGTTAAAGATAAAATAACATCAACAAAAGAACAAGATGCTGATTAAATCTTTCTTAGACAAGTTGTATGCTGAAGATGGTTTGGCTCATAACAGTATTTTGTCTTACGGAAAAGATCTTGAGTTATTTGAGAAGTTTTTAGCAGAAAAAAACATCAAAATTGAAAATGCTTCACCAGATAATATAAAAAATTATTTTTACTTACTTCATAAAGATAAGTTGCGCTCTGCTTCAATTTCTCGTAAAATTTCTTCACTAAAAAATTTCTATAAGTTTTTGGCAAATGAAAATATTGTAAAATTAAATCCAACGCTACATTTACATAATCCAAAAAAAGATGCTAAATTGCCTAAATTTCTTACTCCTGAAGAAATTTTTAAAATTTTAGATTTTGTTAATAAAGATGAATCTGAATTTGGTATAAAGCTTTCTTGTATGTTAGAAATTCTTTATGCAAGTGGCATGAGAGTTAGCGAATTAGTAAATTTGCAAATGTCACAAATTCAAGAAATAGTTAATGAGAACGGTGAAAAAACTTTGCGTAATTATTTGATAATTAAAGGTAAAGGAAATAAAGAGCGGATGGTTGTTTTAAATAAGTCGGCAATAAAAATTTTGATGAAATACTTAGATTTGCGTTACAAAATGCACCAGCCTGATTCAAAGTGGCTATTTAGTGGTTTTATTCGTTGTAGTAAAGGTAAAGATAGAATTCGCAGTAAAAAATTAAATTCAGATCAACCTATAACTCGTCAAAGATTTCATCAAATGTTAAAAGAATTGGCAGTAAAAGTTGGAATTGACCCAACAAGAATTCATCCGCATGTTATTCGTCACTCTTTTGCAACTCATTTACTTAATAATGGTGCGGACTTAAGAATATTACAAGAATTAATGGGGCATAGTGATATTTCTAGCACTGAAATTTACACCCATATTATTGACTCTAAATTAAAAGATTTAGTCTTTAATAAACATCCTTTGAAAAGTTATCGATTTAAATAATTGATTAAAAAATAACTCAAATTTACAAAACAATTCTTGTAACAAAGAAAAAAATTGTTATAATGTAGAATTATTAACTATTTTTTATTTTAAATAAAAATTCTTTATGTCAGTAGAAGTTAAAGACGGATATGAAATTACCAGCGCATCAATTGATTCAAAACTTCGTGAGCAAAAAAAAGGCAGCGAAGAGGCAAAATATTTGCAAGAAGTAAAAGAAGAGAAGTTAAAAAATCACTTGCAAAAAGAAAAGGCGGCTGAAAATTCTTTAACTCCGGAGCAAATTAAAGAGCAAGAAAAAATCCAACAACAAGAAATTGAAGAACAGTCTTTAAAAGAGCAAGAAGCGAGAAGAAAAGCCCTTGATTTGGGTTTGACGCCTAACCCTTCTCCATTAAAAATACAGGCTATTAATCTTCAAAGCAATCAGATTGCTAAAGAGCATAGTAATGATGATAAAGGAATTTCTTGTTAAATTTCTTCGCCAAAAACTCTTTGATAAAATTCGGCAATTATCAATTTTTCATCATCGATCGCTTTATTGTAAAAGCTCAAGATAAAAGCAGATTTGATAGAATTAAAAATTTGAATATTATTTCCCCAAGAAATTAAAGTTCTTAGAGAAATTAAAGTTGAAATGTCGCCGTTTTTAAAGGCTTCTCTAGTTAAATTTGCCATCTTAACCATCAATTTAGTGGTGTTTTGATGTAATTTGGAAGTTAAAAATGGTAACTTTTTTTCTAAAATAGCAATTTCATTTTCTTCGTCCAAATAATTCAAAGAAGAGACAATATTCCATCTGTCCATTTGGGCTTGGTTTATTAAATTTGTTCCATGATAAATTCCTAAATCATCTCCTGCACCCAAAGTATTTGAAGTTGCAAATAAACGGAAGTTTTTGCTTGGAGTTATAACTTCATTTTCTTCCAAAAGTGCAAATTTACCATCATTTTCAAGTAAGCGATGAATTACGAATGACACATCAGTTTTAATTGCATCATATTCGTCTAAAACAATTGCTATGTTATTTCTAAGCGCAAAGGGAATAATGCCTTCTTTAAATTCCGTTATTTGTTTGTCATTTTTTAACTTAATTACGTCTTTTCCAACCAGATCAAGGCGAGTAATTTGGGAATCAAAATTTATTCTTAAACAAGGCCAATTTAATCTGGCAGCAACTTGTTCAATATGAGTTGATTTTCCAGTTCCGTGCATTCCTTGCACCAAAACTCGGCTATTAAAAACAAATCCAGCTAATATTGCTAAAGTGGTTTTTGGATCAAAAAGATAATTTTCATCAATTTCAGGAACATAATCTGATTTTTCTTTCAGAGCAAATACCTCGAAATCACAATTAAAGCCAAAGGTTTTTTTGCAATCAATTTTTTTCATTTTTGTGTAGTAATAATTTGTAAAAACTACTGTTTTTATAGTCTGTAATCCTTAACTTAAGCTCAGCATGACATAAATAAGTATGATCAAATATGCTTTTATTTCTTACTTTTATGGGTTTTTTTAGAGAAAGTTTTTTCTTTTCTTCCAGCAAAAGGATTATCACTTTTACGCACAACCATTCTGATTGGAGTTAGACTTAAATCAAAAGTTTCTCTCAAAGAATTAGCTAAGTAACGTAAATAGGCTCCTTCCACAGCTTTCGGATAATTAGTAAATACAGCAAAGCTTGGTGGACGTCTTTTAATTTGTGTCACATATTTTAATTTTGTTTCCTTACCTTTCATTAGTTTTGGCGGATGATTTAACTCGGCCATTTTCAACCATTCATGAAGTTTTGATGTCGGTAAGTAAGTTTGCCACTGTTCATAAACTTTAATTGCAAATTCTAAAGTTTTTTCCACGTTATAACCACTTTTTGCAGAAACTCCAAGAATTGGGATTCCATCAACTTCTTTAAAAATTCCTTGAATTTGTTTTCTAACTTCTCTCAAAAAAACTTCTTTATCACCTTTTACAGTATCAATTTTATTGATAGCAAAAATTAAACCGCGTCCTTCTCTTAAAATTTGTCCAGCAAGAGCTGCGTCTTGATGATCTAAAAGTGAGTTCGCATCAATTAATAAAATGACAACTTGTGAGAAATTGATAGCACGAAAACTGTCAGTTGCTGATAAGTTTTCTAGCTTTTCTGTAATATTGCTTTTTTTTCTGATTCCCGCTGTATCAATAAAACGAATTTTTTGATCTTGAAATTTGTGATCAATTGCAATTGCATCACGCGTAATTCCTGCTTCTGGTCCAGTTATTAATCTTTCAGTTCCAAGAATTTTATTTAAAAAAGTTGATTTACCAGCATTTGGTTTACCAACAATTGCAATTTGCAACGGTAATTCTTCGTCTTGTAGGTTGATTTCATGTTCGGAAAAATTTCTTTCATATTCTTCGTAAAGAGGTGCAATTTTGTCATATAATTGAGGAAAACCTTCACGATGTTCAGCAGAAATTGCAACCATTTCTGGGAAACCAAGGCGATAATATTCTTTTGGTAAAACTTCTTCTTGTTTACCTTCAAATTTATTAACTACTAAGATAATAGCCTTATCTTTTTTGCGCATTAAATCAGCCAAGATTTTATCTTTTTGTGTAAGTCCATTTTTACCATCAACAACGAATAAGCATAAGTCAGCATCCATAACTGCATTTTCAGTCTGTTCAAACATTCTTCGCTCAAGTGACTCTTCGCTTGCTTCATTCTCAAGACCAGCAGTATCAATTGCTATAAATTTTAGAGGTCCTAAATTAGCTTTAGATTCTTTACGATCACGAGTTACGCCAGAAATGTTGTCAGTGATTGCCAATTGTCTTCCAACTAACTTATTAAAAAGAGTTGATTTTCCAACATTTGGTTTTCCAATAATTGCAATTTTAAACATGTTTTAATTTACTCCAAAAAGGCTTTAACTGCATTAGCAATGTTTTTTTGTGCCATAAAATGTTCTCCAATTAAAAAACAATTAATTCCGGCTTCTTTAAGCAACAAAATGTCAGCTATATCTTTTATTCCACTTTCACCAACCAATAGGTAGTCACTAGAAATATGATCGGCAAGTTTCAGTGAAGTTTTAATATCAACTTCTAAAGTTTTTAAGTTACGATTATTAATTCCAATAAGTTTACTTTTCATTTTGAAAGCTCGTTGAAGTTCTTCCTCATTATGAACCTCAATTAAAACTGATAAACCAAGTTCTAATGCGCAATCTTCAAGCTCGTTTAATTTTACATCATCAAGCATTGCTACAATTAGCAAAATACAGTCAGCCCCAAGCATTTTTGCTTCATAAATTTGATAAGAATCAACTATAAATTCTTTTCGTAAAATTGGTAAATTCGTGACTTTTTTTACTTCTTTTACATACTCATCAGATCCTGCAAAATATTTTTCATCAGTTAAAATTGATAAGCAAGTTGCTCCGCACTGATCGTAAATTTTAGCAATTTCAACAGGGTTGAAGTCAGCTCTAATGATGCCTTTTGAAGGTGATGCTTTTTTAATTTCACAGATTAAAGCAGTTTGCCCACTATCATCTTTTGCCTTTAGAGCACCAAAAAAATCTTTTGGCTTATTCTCTGAACATTTGAGGCGTGAACAAATTTCTTTTAAATCAAGAATTTTCTTTTTGTTTCTAACTTCAACAAGTTTATGTTGATAAATTTCTTCCAGAATATTTTTCATTGGTTTAGTATTGAAAAATGTTATTTTGTCAGACTGTAAACCACCTAAATTCAAAAAAAAACATGAAAAATTTTAATTTTGGTTCTTTTCCTACAACAAGACCAAGAAGATTAAGGCAAAGCCAATGGATACGTGATCTTGTTGCCGAAAATAAAATTGTTACTGATGATTTAATTTTACCACTTTTTGTTATTGAAGGTAAAAACAAACAAGAAACGATAACAGCTTTGCCAGATGTTTTCAGATTTTCGACTGATTTAATAGTAAAAAAAGCTAAAGAAGCTAAAAGTCTAGGCATTAATGCTTTGATGTTATTTCCTGCAATTGATCAAAAGTTAAAAAATCCTCAAGGAAGTGAAGCTTGGAACGAAAATAACTTAACTTGCAGAACAATTAAAGCGATTAAAGATGCAGTGCCTGAAATTGGCATAATTACTGATGTTGCATTGGATCCTTACACTTCGCACGGTCATGATGGCATTATTGATAAAAATGGATATGTAGTTAATGACGAAACAATAGAAGCTCTTTGTAAACAGGCTTTGGTGCAAGCTGAGGCTGGTTGCGATATTGTTGCACCTTCTGATATGATGGACGGTAGAATTGCTGTTATTCGTGATTCTTTAGATGAAGTTGGACTTGTAAATACAGCAATTATGAGTTATGCCGCAAAATATGCTTCAAGTTTTTATGGTCCATTTAGAAATGCTGTTGGTTCATCTGCAAATTTGTGTAAAGCCGAAAAGAAAAATAATGTAATAAAAGATAAAAAAACTTATCAGATGGATTTTAGAAACGCTTTGGAGGCAACAAAAGAAATTGTTTTAGATGTTACTGAAGGAGCGGATTTAATAATTGTAAAGCCAGGAATGCCTTACTTGGATATTATAAAAGCTGCTAAAGATAATATTTCTTTACCAATAATTTCTTATCAAGTAAGCGGTGAATATGCTATGTTAAAATTTGCTGCCGCTAATGGAGTATTTGATTTTGATGAAGTTTTTTATGAAAGTCTAGTTGCATTTAAAAGAGCTGGAAGCGATGCAATTATTACTTATGGAGCAATTGAAATAGCAAAAAAAATAAGTTAATTAAATTTCTATCAACGGTAACTTCAATTTTGACCTGTACAGTTGATTGTTCGCGATCTTAATAAAAAAAACCAAAATCTGTATCAGAAAACTATAATTAGCTTTGGGTTTTAATGATTGGTTTAAACTATATTAGGATTTCTTTGCTATCTTAAGGCCGAGAATCAAAATAATTAGAGTTGCTGTGTAAACTAAGAACTGCATCCCTGAAGGTTGATCCATATATCCAAAAAACATATTTAAGAATTTCCCAAGAATACTCTCTTGCGATAATATGTTGGACATATCAAATATAGGTGTTCCTAAAGCTGGTATTATATCAGCATTAACCCAGAAACCAACTCCTTGCGCTGCAATTCCAGCAGTAAGAAATACTAAAAGCCAAGTTGTGATTATAAAAAAGTATTTTCCAAAAGTCTTTATTATGCCAAGATAAAGAGCAATTCCAACGGCTGATCCCGCAACTATACCTAAAATAAGAGCAACTATAATTTCATTTAAATTTGTTCCAGAAATATAGTAACTATATGTAAATAAAACAATTTCTGCACTTTCGCGCAAAACAGATAAGAAAACTACCGCCAGTAAAATATAAAGTGGCTTTTTACCTTCCCTAATTGAGTTACTAAGATTTTTTAGTTCTTTAGAAATTGATTTTGCGTGTTTTTGCATCCATAAAACTGTCCATCCAATCATAAGTGCTGCTAGGATTAAAATAGTGCCATTGAAAAATTCTTGGCCCATACCATTTAAACTTTCGGAAATTTTGTCAGTAAATAATGCCAACACTAAAGAAGATAAAATTCCTAAAAACAAACCACCTAAAATCCATTTTCCTCTACCATTCATGTCTTTTGTTGCCGCGGCAAGAATGCCAATTATTAGAGATATTTCAAGAATTTCGCGAAAGACAAAAATTGATATTTGTAGCATATTTATAGTGAAATAAAATATTAATGATAATAATTATCAAGTATAATATATTATTTGTCTATGTCAATCTCAAATTATTTTATTTGAAAGAAAATTTCGTCACTACTTTTTGGAGTTTTGTCTTGTAAATGAATTATTATTTAATACTACGCTATCTTGTAATAAACCTCTTAAGAAATCAATCTTTTGTCTTTGAGATTTTTCTTTTCTATAAGTAAAAATTAATAGTATGATTAAAATTAAAATAACGATAGAAATTTCATCAAAATGCGATGATATACTCTGAGGTAAAAAAGTATAATTCGTATTGTTATATTTAAGTGCAATATAATAAGGAACATTATCGAGTTTCTTTATAAAAAAGCCTTTGTTTCTTTTTAAAAGACATGACTGAAATAATTCTTCTTGTTGATTTGATCTAAATTTTTCAAAAAGCATTTTTGTTTCTTCATCATTTTCAATATTGCCATCTAGTGGACCATAAGATTTTTTATTACCGTATAATATTGCTGTAAAACTATCATCAAATAAACCGAATTCTATTTTTTCGTCATTTATTTCAGAGCTCAGAATTTTGGCTAAATAATCAATTTCAAAACCTATCACAACTGCTCCCAAATATTTTCCTTTAGAATCAGTAATGCCATTTCCACTCGGAATCATCCATTTATTACTTGTAGATCCTGTAACTGGACGTCCCAGTTGTAATTGATTTGGTTTCTGCTCTGTTATTGGAAGATAGTCGCGTCCAGATAAATCAAGTGAGCTTTTTAAAACTCCATACTCTGAATCAACTGTTATTTTATAGTGAGAATTTACCCAAGAAAACAAAGTCCATGAAAGCACTGTTTTATCATTAATATTGTAATATCGTAAAACGTTAAATATGTGGTCTTTATTGTAGGGATCTTTTGATATATGCCAGTTTATGTTATTATTGATGGCTGAAGTATGTTTTATAAGAGTTGTGAGTTCTTTTTCTATTTTTAAAGATTGTATTTCAAGAATGTTGCGTATTTTGCTTTTTTCCATTTCAAACAAATGGAAAAAGAGCAAAGAAACAATTAGAAAAGAAGCAAAAATTGTTGCACAAAAAATTCTAGGAAATTCATTGGAGTTGTCGCTTAGAGATTGTTTTATTTCATTTTTATTAGCAACTTCATCCATTTAATTACCTATCTATTTCTCCAAATACAATGTCCTGGGTTGATATCACTGTAACAACGTCGGCCAACATATGTCCTTTTACCATGAACTCCAAACCTTGCAAGTGAGCAAATCCAGGAGCTCTTAATCTAGATCTGTAAGGTTTATTTCCACCTTCAGAAATTATGTAAACGCCAAACTCACCTTTTGGAGCTTCTACACATGCATAGGCTTCTCCTTTCGGAACATGGTATCCTTCTGTGAAAAGTTTGAAATGATTGATTAAGCTTTCCATGGAATGCTTCATTTCAGATCTTTTTGGAGGAGAAACTTTACGATCAGAAGTCATTATTCGTCCTTTCGGCATTTTTTCCAAACATTGTTTGATTAGCTTAATTGATTCGCGCATTTCAGCAACACGGATTAAGTATCGATCATAAGAGTCGCCATTTTTACCAATTGGAATATCAAAATCTAATTCCGAGTAAATTTCATAAGGTTGAGATTTGCGTAAGTCCCAAGCAACTCCTGAACCACGAATCATTGGACCAGAAAAGCCCCAAGCCAATGCTTGCTCTTTTGTTACAACTCCAATATCAACCATTCTTTGTTTGAATATTCTGTTATTGGTAAGTAGGTTTTCTAAATCGTCTACGTATTTTAAATAACCATCAGCAAATTCAGCAATTTCATTTTCTAAGCCTTGAGGTAAATCTTGATGAACACCTCCTGGACGAATATAAGCTGAGTGCATGCGAGAGCCTGATACTTTTTCGTAAAAACCCATCATTTTTTCACGTTCTTCAAACATCCATAAAAGTGGAGTCATTGCACCAACGTCAAGAGCTTGAGTGGTGACAGCCATAATGTGATTTAGAATTCTGGTAATTTCAGAGAATAAAACACGTATATATTGTGCCCTAAGTGGAACTTCGCAGCCCAAAAGTTTTTCAACTGTTAAAGCATAAGCGTGTTCTTGGCACATTGGTGAAACATAATCAAGACGGTCAAGGTAAGGAATCGCTTGAGTGTAAGTTTTATATTCCATCAATTTTTCAGTACCACGATGTAATAAGCCAATATGAGGATCAGCGCGAGTTATAACTTCTCCATCCATTTCTAGTACTAGGCGCAATACACCGTGAGCTGCTGGATGCTGTGGACCAAAGTTAATGGTCATGTTTTTAAGGTCAACTTGAGACGGCATTTTTACAAGAAAATTATTAAAATCTTAATTAGAAACAGAGTAATTTTTAAACAATTAGATAAAAAAAACAAACTGAAATTTACAAACTTTGAATCAAAGAATTTTTGCTGATTGAACTTTTAACACCCAAAATTAAAGGCATTATATTTTTTGAGTGACCGAGACATCTAGATTCTTCAATAAAAACCGCTATTTGCAAATTATTTTGATCAATTTTTTTGATAAATTTTTCAATTGCGGTTTTAATATTTCTAGATTTTGGAGTTCCATGTGGGTTAGATTCTAAAAAATTACCCAATAAAATTGCTGAAGGAAGTTTGTTTTGTTCAATCATGATTGTAATAATTTGATTAAAATAACGATCAAGTCTTTCTCCATCTTCTCCTTCATCTTCTAAAAATAGAATTTTTTTGTCCCAATTAATTTGGTTCTTAGTTCCAAAATGTCCAGACAAAACGCTGATGCAACCGCCAATAATTTTTCCTTCTATTTCTTTTTTGGTGTAATTATTTAGTGGCTTTAATTTGTATTTTAAAATTTCTTTTTTACCTAAAATTAAATCGATAATTGTTTTTTGAGATTTTTTTGAAACGTTATTATTTACTATTTGTGCGAGCATTGCAGCACAAATATTTTGCCACCCCCAATTTTTTTGAGTAAATAAATTCAGAGAAACTATATCGGAAAATCCAATAAAAATTTTTTTGTTTTTAGGTTTTTTCATTTTTTGCACTAAACGCAAAATATCAGAACTTCCATAGCCACCTCTCATGCACCAAATTATTTTTGAATTTGACTCAACTGCTAATTTAAATTGTTCGAAACGATCTTCAGAGCTAAAAGATGGGAATTCATGATTTTTTTTATTATTTAAAGTTAATTCTTTCTCTAAAAAAAATCTGGGTTCTAAACCTAAATTGATAATAAGTTCTTTTGCTTTTTTAAGCTCTTCTTTGGTGCATGCGGTGGCAGGACATATTATATCAACAACATCACCTTTCTTCAATGCTGGAAAACTCATAATTTTTGTTTGAGATTTTTAATTTACATAAAAAATGAACTGAATTAATTTGATAATCGAAATAATGCAAAGACAAGTTTAATTTAAATTTAAAAATATGACTAAAGACAAAGTAATTATTTTTGACACTACTTTGCGTGATGGAGAACAAGCTCCTGGCGCCACGATGAATTTGGAAGAAAAGCTACTAATTGCCAAAACTTTAGAAAAAATGGGTGTTGACGTTATTGAGGCTGGTTTTCCTGCGGCATCAAATGGTGATTTTGAGGCAGTCAATAGAATTGCTAAAACAATTAAAAATTCTGTTATTTGTGGTCTTGCTCGTGCAAAAAAATCAGACATTGAAAGAACGGCAGAAAGTATAAAACCTGCTGCAAAACCAAGAATCCATACCTTTCTTGCAACTTCGCCAATTCATATGCAGTTTAAGTTGAAAATGGATGAGCCGCAAGTTTTATCAGCAATTGCTGCTAGTGTTT
>CAZENB010000047.1:0-13038 GCA_964513555.1 uncultured Rhizobium sp.
TTCGTGAAGGTGGTAGAACTGTTGGTGCCGGCGTTGTTTCTAAGATTATAAAATAGGTTTTTAAAATATGAAAAATAAAGAGAGCATTAAAATTACTCTTGAATCTTTCGATCATCTTGTGTTAAACAAAGCGATGAACGAAATTATTGGCACTGTTAGAAGAACTGGAGCTGGAATTAAAGGTCCAGTTCCTCTTCCGACTAAAATTCAAAAATTTACAGTTATAAGAGGTCCTCACGTTGATAAAGATTCTAGAGAACAATTTGAAATTAGATCGTCAAAAAGATTATTGATAATTTCTCCGACAGCCCAAACGGTTGATGCTTTGATGAAATTAAACCTTTCTGCTGGCGTTAACATTAAAATTGCTATTAACGGAACAAAAAATTAGGAGTAAAATTAGATGTTAGAATTAGTAGGAAAAAAAATAGGGATGAGCCACATTTTTAAAGATAGCGGCGTTGCCGTTCCTTTAACTATGATTCAAGTTTATGAAAATTGTGTTCTTGAACTGGCCGTTAACCAAGATAAAGATTTTGATAGTTTGTTGATGGCTTTTGAAAAAGCTACCCACCCAAAAAGACTTTCAAAACCAATAACTGGAATCTTTAATAAAAAATCTGTTCCTCTTTTTAAAAAGATCAGAGGCTCTCAAGTTAGAAAGGGTCTAGAATTAAAAGTTGGAGATTCTATTTCGATTGACTCAATCGTAAGAGAGGGAGACTTAATAGATGTTGGCGGCGTGACTATAGGTAAAGGATTTGCAGGTGTTATGAAAAGATGGAACTTCCGTGGTTTAGAAGCTTCCCATGGTGTTTCTGTCTCTCATAGATCCCATGGTTCTACAGGTCAAAGACAAGATCCAGGTAAAACTTTCAAAGGTAAAAAAATGGCTGGTCACATGGGTGTTGATAATGTTACCGTTAAAAACCTAGAAGTTTTAATCATTGATAAAGAAAAATCAGTTATCGCAGTAAAAGGAGCAATTCCTGGCAATGCTGGTGGTGACGTGATTCTAAAAATTGCTAAGAATTTCTAATTATTATGACATCTTTAAAAATAAAAACTATAGATTTTAAAACTCAGAACCTTGGTTCTCAGTCTGTTGAAATCTCTTCTGATTTGGAACTAAGTAGTCCAAAATCTGTAGCATTTGTTGTCAGATGGCAGCTTGCTAAAAAAAGATCTGGTTCTGCCAAAACCAAAACAATGGCCGAAATATCAGGAACAACTGCTAAACCTTATAAGCAAAAAGGAACTGGTAATGCTCGTCAAGGTAGTAAAAGATCAGTTCAGTTTGTTGGAGGTAGAACATGTCATGGTCCAACCCCAAGATCTTTTGATTTCACAATGCCTAAAAAAGTTGTGAAAGTTGCCTTAGCTGATGTCTTGAAATTAAAACTAAAAGAAAATAAGGTTGTATTGTTTTATGATGATTTTGGATCTGAACTCAAGACTTCCCAAATTAACTCTTCTCTAAAAAAGAACAATGTAGAAAGTGCATTAATAATTTATAATTCTACTTCAAAAAATAATGAAGTTTTAGCTAGATCAGCGAGAAACTTAAAAAATGTTAAAGCTTTGAATGCTTCTGCTATCAATGTTTATGACATACTAAGCTTCGATCACTTGATGATTGATAATACTATTTTTGAAAATATTAAAGGAGCGTTGTAAAAAATGTCGGCTCTATTGAACTACGATAAAATTAAAGGTCTTGTTTATACTGAAAAGTCTAACAAGCAATCTGCTGAGAATAAATACAGCTTTAAAGTTGACTCTTCTTGTCATAAAAAAGAAATTGTCTCTTTAGTAAAAAAGATTTTTGGTACTACTGTTGAGAAGGTCAACATTATTAACACTAAATCTAAAACAAAAAGATTCAAAGGCGTTGAAGGTAATAGAAAATCTTACAAAAAAGCAATTGTTACCTTAAAAGAAGGTCAATCAATTAATTTAGGTTCGTAAAAATGGCTCTTAAAAATTATAAAGCGATAACTCCTTCGCTAAGAAAACTTATAACTATTGATAGAAGTGAGCTTTGGAAAGGATCTCCTCTTAAAATCTTGACTACTAAAATTGGTGAAGATGCTGGGAGAAACAACATTGGTCACATAACCGTCCGTCATAAATCTGGTGGTCATAAAAAGTCTTTCAGAGTAATTGACTTCAAAAGAGATAAATACAATGTTGAAGCAGTTGTGGAGAGAATCGAATACGATCCAAATCGTACTGCCTTTATAGCATTGTTAAAATACTCTGATGGAATATATTCATATATTTTAGCTCCTCACAAGCTTTCTGTCGGTGATAAAATAATGTCTTCAAGACAATTAATAGATGTTAAAATTGGAAATTCTATGCCACTATCAATGATTCCAATTGGATCAATTGTTCACAATATTGAGCTAAAGCCGGGATGTGGTGGTGCAGTTTCAAGATCTGCTGGAACCTATGCCCAATTAGTTGGTAAAGATGGAGGATATGCATTGGTAAAAATGCAGTCTGGAGAAATAAGACTTTTCTTGCTGGATTGTATGGCGACAATAGGGTCGGTTTCTAACATCGATAACAAAAACGTTTCTATTGGGAAAGCTGGTAGATCTAGATGGATGGGTATAAGACCAACTGTTCGAGGTGTTGTAATGAACCCTGTAGATCACCCACATGGTGGTGGTGAAGGTAAAACTTCTGGTGGTAGACACCCTGTTTCTCCTACTGGTAAATCGGCTAAAGGTAAGATAACCAGAAAAAGAAATAAAACTACCAATAAATTTATTGTAAAATCAAGACGTAGTAAATAATTTAAAGTAATTAAAAAAATGCCTAGATCAACTTGGAAAGTACCATTTGTAGACGGATATTTGCTAAAAAAAGCAAGAGATTATGTAAATTCTTCTAAAAAACCAATAATAAAAACTTGGTCAAGAAGATCAACTATTTTGCCACAATTTGTGGGTATAAATTTTGCTGTTCATAACGGTAAAAAATTCGTTTCAGTAGCAGTTACGGAGGGAATGGTTGGTCACAAGTTTGGTGAATTTGCTCCAACTAGAACTTTTTACGGTCACTCTGGAGATAAAAAAATTAAAAAAGACTAATTAATATATGACTGAAAAATTAGCCGTAGCTTATTTAAGCGCTGTAAAATCTAGCCCTCTTAAAGTGATGAAATTGACTGGCAATTTGTCAGGCAAATCAGTCTCTGAGGTTATTAAAGTTTTAAAATTCTCTAAATTGAAATTAGCTCCAGTTATTAGTGGACTTGTTTACTCGGCCATGTCAAATGCTGAGAACAACCATAATATGGATGTTGATAATCTTTACATAAAAAGATTTGATATCGGTCGTGCTTTCGCTCTAAAAAGATTTGCAGCTAGAGGACGCGGTAAATCAAGCAGAATTTTGAAGACTTTTAGTAACATTAGAGTTGTGCTAGAAGAAAAACAAGAAAAAACAAAATAGAGGTAAAATGGGTCAAAAGGTTAATCCAGTCGGTTTTAGACTTCTTAATAGTAAGAATTGGGAGTCAATTTGGTATGATAATAAAAATTATGCTAAAAAACTTGTTAATGATATTGCTATTAGAAATTTTGTAAAGAAAAACTATGCTCATTGTGGTGTTGGTAGTGTCACTATCGAAAGACCATCTGATAAAGTAAATCTTATAATCAGAACATCTAAGCCTGGCGTGCTTATAGGAAAAAAAGGTCTTGACATAGAAAAAATCAACAGAGCAGTAGAGAAAATTGCTGGAAACAAAGTAGATGTTAAGATTGTAGAAATTGATAAACCAGATTTACACTCTTCCCTTGTTGCTCAAAGTATAGCTAAACAACTTGAGGGACGTGCTGCCTTCAAAAAAGTTATGAAAAAGTCAATGCAATCTGCTATGAAATATGGAGCCCTTGGAATTAAGGTTTCTGTTTCTGGAAGATTGGGTGGCGCTGAAATTGCCAGAACTGAATGGTACAAAGAAGGTTCTGTTCCTCTTCATACTTTAAGATGTAACATTGATTACGCTACAGCTAATGCTTACACAACATATGGTGTAATTGGTGTAAAAGTGTGGATCTATAAAGGTTTCGTAGAAAAAAAATCAAATAAATTGGTATAAGTAAATGTTAACTCCTGCAAAAACCAAATACAGAAAATCACAGAAAGGCGGCAAGAAAATTCTTGGCGTTGCTGCTAATGGAAATAGCCTAAAGTTTGGATCTTTTGGTCTAAAAGCTCTTGAACCTGGTAAACTAAATTCTAAGCAAATTGAATCTGCTAGAAAAGTTATCACTCGCTATATGAAAAGAGCTGGAAAATTATGGATAATGGTTTTTCCTCATACTCCAGTCACAAAAAAACCTGCAGAGGTAAGGATGGGAAGTGGTAAAGGTAACGTAGAGTACTATATCGCTAAAATTAAACCAGGTAGAGTAATTTTTGAAATTGACGGAATTGATGATGCGTCAGCCATTGTTTCTTTAGAAAAAGCAGCAGCTAAACTGCCTTTTAAAACCAAAATCATTAATCTGATATAAGTATGAAAAAAGAAGAAAAGCAGTCAGTTTTGTCTGAGATTGCAAAAATCAAAAAAGACCTTATGATGATGAAAATAAAAGTTTCATCAGGTGAATCTGTTGTTGTAAAAGAATTTAAAAGTAAAAAGAAGGCTATTGCCAGATTGTTTACTAAAATTAATAGTAATAAAAAAGTTGCTTAGGTTTAACTATGAAAGTAAAAGTTCTAAACATTATTGATGAAAAAACCTTTAAAGGTATTGCAACAACACTCAAAAAACATTCTGTTTATGGTAAATATGTTACTGTTCACAAAAAATATTTGGTTGATTCTTGTGGTCAAAAACTAAATGTAGGAGATGAGGTTGAAATTACTAGCTCAAGACCAATTTCCAAAAGAAAAAAATGGGCTTTAAAAGTTTAATAAGGTTATTTAATAGGTATCGACATGATTCAAATGCAAACAAGTTTAGTGGTCGCTGATAATTCTGGTGCCAAAACTGCCACATGTATTAAGGTATTAGGCGGTTCTGATCATATGATTACTGGCGTTGGTGAAATTATCGTACTATCGATTACTAGCGTAATTCCAGGATCTAAAGTAAAAAAAGGTCAAGTTGCTAAAGGTGTTGTTGTTAGAACAAAAAGTAAAATTGTTAGAGCTGACGGTAGTTTTGTCAAATTTGACGATAATGCTGTAGTTTTGGTTGACAAAGATGGTGAACCAATAGCTACACGTGTATTTGGACCTGTTGCGAGGGAAGTTAGACAAAAAAACTTCTTAAAAATCGCTTCACTAGCTTCGGAGGTTTTATAATATGGCTAATAAATTCAAAAAAAATGATCAGGTAATTGTTATATCTGGTTCAAGCAAAGGTAAAATTGGCAAAATTACTGCCATTATGAATAATAAAGTTGTAGTTGAAGGAGTTAATTTAGCTACAGTTCATAAAAAACCGACTTCCTCTAATCCAGGACAAATATTAAAGATTGAAAAACCAATTGATATCTCTAATATTTCTCATGTTGAGGATGGAAAAGCGGTAAAAATTAAGTTTGTTACTGATTCTGGAGAAGGAAAAACTTTTACTAGAAAGAATCGTGTTTCAAAAAAATCAGGCAAAAAAATAGATTAATTTACGAGATGCAAACACTAACCGAAAAATTATATAAAGAGTCATTTTCTGACTTGAAAAAGAAATTCTCTTATTCAAATGAATTAGAGATTCCTAGACTAAAAATGATCAGCTTAAACGTTGGTATTAAAGCTGCTGATAGTGACAACAAGTTCCTGTCTTATCTTTCAACTCAAGTTTCTAACATTGCTGGTCAAAAAGCTGTGTTGACTAAGTCTAGAAAAGCTATTTCAACATTTAAGCTAAGAAAAGATCTTCCTATTGGATGCAGAGTTACTCTAAGAGGTAAAAAAATGTACCAATTTTTTGATAAGTTGGTTAACATAGCTCTACCTAGAGTTAGAGATTTTAGAGGTTTGTCTTCTAAAGGTTTTAACCAGAGTGGTCACTACAGCTTCGGTTTTAAAGAGCATAATCCTTTCTTAGAAGTTGATTTAGATAACATTCTTAAAGTTTTTGGTATGAATGTGACTATTGTTACTACTGCTAAAACTAAAGAAGAGTCACTATACTTGCTTAAAAAGCTTAATCTTCCAATTAAATAGAAAAATGGCAAAACATTCCTCAATAAGAAGAAATAATAGAAGAGAAAAAACAGCTCAATTGCATAAAGCAAAGAGAATGCAATTGAATAGCAATGCAAAAGATGAAAACTTGTCTTTTGAAGAAAGGTTGATTGCTCAAATTAAACTTTCTGAAATGCCACGTGATGGTTCTCATATTAGATATAGAAATAGATGTGCTTTGACAGGTAGACCAAGAGGAAACTTCAGAAAATTCGGTTTATCAAGAATTGCACTAAGAGAACTGGCTTCTTGGGGTCAAATTCCTGGCTTAGTAAAGTCTAGTTGGTAATAATAATAAATTTAAATATTAAGATGTTTTTTAATCATCCGGTTTCAGATTTAGTAGCAAGAATTAGAAATGGCTATATGGCTAAAAGAGCTGTAATTAGCTCTCCAGCTTCTAAATTGAGAGAAAATATTTTGAAGATTCTAAAAGAAGAAGGCTTCATATTAAATTATAGCAAAGTCAAAGAAAGCGATGCTATTGAAAGATTTGATATTCACTTGAAATATTACTACTCAAATCCAGTTGTTAATGAAATTTCTGTTGTTTCTAAGCCGGGTAGAAGAATATATTCTACATTTGATAAAATACCTTTGGTAAAAAACGGTTTGGGACTAGTTGTTCTTTCAACTTCTCAGGGAGTTATTGCTGACCACGAAGCAAGAGAAAAAAAGCTTGGTGGTGAAGTTTTACTAAAAATATTTTAATTAGTTCATTTATGTCTAGAGTAGGAAAATTACCAGTAAAAGTTCCCGAAAATATAAAAGTGGCAGTTGATAAAAACTCACTAACATTTGATAGTGGAAAAGTTAAGAAAACTTACACAGTTAGCAACGGGGTGGAAATTGAGTATAAAGAAGGTTTGGTAAAACTATCCGCAGCCAACGATGCTCCTTCTAACATATCTATGTTTGTTGGTATGGATAGAAGCAATATTAAAAATATAGTGCAAGGAATTCAAGAGCCTTTTAAAACAGTTTTGGAGATTAACGGTGTTGGTTACAAAGCTTCTGTTGATAAGGGTGTTTTGATACTGACTTTAGGATACAGTCATGAAATTTTCTATATCTTGCCAAAAGGTATAACTGCATCTTTTGAAAAACCTAACTTTGTTATCATATCTGGTGATGATAAAGTTTTAGTTGGTCAAGTTGCTTCGGAAATAATTTCTTTCAGAAAACCTGAGCCTTATAAAGGGAAAGGAGTTAAAATTTCTGGCAAAACAATTTTAAGAAAAGAGGGTAAAAAGAAGTAATATGCTTACTAATTACGAAAGAAGAAAATATAGGATCAAAGGCAACATTGCTAAGAACAATAAATCTCTTAGACCAAAAATCACTGTCTTTAGATCAAACAAAAACATATATGCTCAACTTGTTAGCGTTGAAGGAAAGGTTTTGCAATCTTTCTCAACTTTAAGCTTTGAAGATAATAAAAAAGCAAACGGAATTGAGAAAGCAAAAATGGTTGGCAAAGCATTTGCAGAACTATGTTTAAAAGACGGTATTACAAAAGTTGTATTCGACAAGGGCGCTTATGTGTACAACGGTAGAGTTAAGGCTTTAGCCGAATCATGCCGCGAAGCTGGTCTATCATTCTAAAAATTAAATTTTTATCAGATGTCAAAACAAGTTAAAAATAACAATACCGAAATAGTAGAAAGATTAATTTCGGTTAATAAAGTTTCTAAGACTGTTAAGGGTGGTAAAAACCTTTCTTTTGCTGCTTTAGTTGTAGTCGGAGACAAAAACGGTAAAGTTGGTTTCGGTAAAGGTAATGCAACTGAAGTTACTGATGCTAAAAACAAAGCTTTTGAAGCTGCAAAAAAATCAATCACTAAAATTTCTCTCAAAGAAGGAAGAACAGTTCATCATGATATATTCGGTAGATTTTGTTCTGCTAAAGTTTATTTAAGATCAGCCCCAGCTGGTACAGGAGTTATTGCTGGAGGTCCTATGCGCGCAATATTTGAGTGCGCAGGAATTCGTGATGTAGTGGCTAAGTCAGTTGGAACTTCAAATCCTTACAACATGGTTGCTGCAACATTTGAGGCTCTAAAATTATTGACTTCTCCTAAGATTATTGCAGAAAAAAGATCCAAAGAAATTTCTGAGATTGTAAAAAGAAGAAATTTAGCTCTTCATAACAATGTAGAAAAAGACAAAAAAGAGGTTAGTGAATAATTATGCAATTCGAAAATTTTTTAAATAAAAAAGTTCTTGTTAAACAAGTAAAAAGTGGTTCAAAACTAAATGATAGACAAAAAGGAAGTCTAATAGGACTTGGCCTTAGAGGTATTGGAAGTTCTTCTGAGCTAAACTGTACTCAGCCAGTTCTTGGGATGATCAAGAAGGTTGGTCATGTAATTACAGTTTCATCAAATTAATAGATTTGAAACTTAAAATAATAATAATACGTTTGTGATTAAATTATAAGGTATAAATATGTCTCTTTCTCTTACAGGATTGCCAAAAATTAAAAGAAACTCACGTATCAGAGTTGGTCGTGGTATTGGTTCTGGAAAAGGTAAAACGTCTGGACGTGGCGTAAAAGGTCAAAAAGCAAGAACTGGGCATCACTCAGTAAAAGGTTTTGAAGGTGGTCAAACTCCTATCTATATGAGACTTCCAAAAAGAGGTTTTGTGAATGTCTTGAGAAAAGAAATTGAAGTTGTAAATATAGCGGATGTTATAAACCATGTAGCAAAAAAAGATGCTAAAATTTTTTCTATAGATAAAGTAAAATTAGAAGAATTTGGTCTTATCAAAAATAAAGATTCAAAAGTAAAGCTAATCATGGGAAAAGAAGCTGATGTCAAAGTAAGTTTCAAAGTCCAGGTTGATAGTTACTCAGCTAAAGCAAAAGCTTTTGCTTAACAAAAAATTTGATAAATCGTGTCAGATTCAACTTCAGAATTAAAAAAAAGAATATTATTCACGATATTCATACTTCTTATCTACAGATTCGGTACTTTTGTTCCGATTCCTGGGGTAGATGTTGCTGTCTTAAATAAATTCTTTGAAAGTGGCTCTAACATATTTGGAATGGTAAATCTCTTCTCAGGAGGAGCTTTGCAAAGGATGAGTATCTTTGCTCTAAACATAATGCCCTACATTACTGCATCAATTATAATGCAGCTTTTGACTTCAATGTATAAGGGACTTGAAAGTCTAAAAAAAGAAGGTGAATATGGTAGAGCAAAAATAAATCAATATACTAGGTACCTTACAATAGGTCTTGCTTTCTTTCAGTCCTTGGGTGTTTATTATGCTTTTACAGCAGAAGGAAGAAATATATTTATCTCTGATTCTCCTATATTTTTGTGGACCACTTGTGTTAGTCTAGTAGGCGGAACCGTTATGTTAATGTGGTTTGGAGAAAGAATAACAACTTCCGGAATTGGTAATGGGATTTCTCTAATAATATTCGTTGGTATAGTGTCTTCTCTACCAGCAACAATAATAGAGGTTTTTTCATCTGCTAGGAACGGTACTTACTCTTGGTTGACTGTAATAGCTTTTTTTGCAATTTTCACAGCTTTCTTAATGTTTGTTTGCTTTGTTGAAAAAACTCACAAGCGCATAAAAATACAATACCCAAATGGGTCTATGATGAAGGCTTCTGGAATGAATGACTCGTCATTTTTACCTTTAAAGCTGAATATTGCTGGTGTTATTCCGCCAATTTTTGCTAGCTCAATTTTGATGTTTCCAGCTGCTTTAGTTCAATTTACAGGGACTGATGCTGACTTTTTAATATCTATGCTGAGAAGAGGAAGTGGTTTATATTTGTTACTTTTTTCTTCACTGATATTATTTTTCTGTTATTTTTATTCTTCGATAATATTTAATACTGAAGACGTGGCAAATAACTTGAAAAAAAGTAACTGCTTTATTCTTGGTATAAGACCAGGATCAAATACTTCTTCTTATTTAGATAGAGTTGTATCTCGTTTAACCTTGATAGGTGCTTTTTATTTAATATTTGTATGCATAGTGCCTGAAATACTAGTTGTTAACTATTCGATACCTCTTCATATTGGTGGAACTGGTATTTTGATTATGGTTAATGTTGTACTAGACCTGATAAATCAGGTTCAGTCTCATTTGTTTGCTACAAAATACGGGTCTATGAATAAAAAAAGAAGGGTTAGGGTAAAAAGGTAGTATGATAAATATAATTTTTTTAGGACCACCGGGATCCGGTAAAGGAACACAAGCTTTAGACCTTGCCAATTTTTTATCAGTCCCTACAATATCTACAGGAGAAGCCTTAAGAAAAGAGGTTGAGGCTGAAAGTGATGTGGGATTGATGGCAAAAAATTACATGAGTTCTGGAAAACTTGTTCCAGATGAGGTAGTTGTAAATATTATAAAAAACAGAATATCTAATTCTGACTGTAATAATGGATTTATTGTTGATGGTTTTCCTAGAAATCTGAGTCAAGCTATTGTTTTTGACAAAATGATGGAAAAATTGGGTAGGAAAGTAAATGCAGCAATTAATTTTACTGCTAATGATGAAACTTTAATAAAAAGAATTTCCGGTCGTTTTTCTTGTAAGAATTGCGGAGCGGTTTATAACTCTTATTTCAAACCTACTAAAAAGGCAGAGGTTTGTGATAATTGTGAATCTAATCAATTTCAAAGTAGAAATGATGATAACGAGGTCACTGTAAGAGAGAGACTAAAATTTTATCAAGAATCTGCTGAAGATTTGATTGGATATTATGAAAAAAAGAACTTGATTTATTCAGTTGACGCATTAAAAAGCGTTCCCTTCATTTTTGAAGAGCTGAAAAAAATAGTTCAAGAACTTCAAAAGTAATTTAATTAACAACTAATAAAGAGGGCTTCACTTTGGCTAGGATTGCTGGTGTAAATATTCCAAAAGAAAAGAGATTTGTTATATCTTTAACACATATTTACGGTATTGGTAGAACAACTGCGGATAAAATTTGCAAACAACTAAAAATAGATGCAGCTTTAAGAACGCATCAAATTACTGAAGATAAACTCGCTCAAGTAAGAGCCTTATTAGAAAAAGAATATCCGGTTCTTGAAGGTGATTCGAGAAGAAAAGTTTCTTCAAATATTAAAAGATTAGTTGACTTAGGTTGCTACAAAGGCATTAGACACGTTAAAAAGCTTCCTGTAAGAGGTCAAAGAACTCATACAAACGCCAGAACTCGTAAAGGACGTGGCGTTGCAATTGCAGGCAAGAAAAAAGTTGCTAAATAATTTTCAAAAATAGGCTAATTAATTATGACTAAGTATAGCGGTAAAAAAACTAGTAATAAAAAAAAGAAAAACATTTTAAACGGCGTCGTGCATGTTTACGCAAGTTTCAATAATACTATTATTTCTATTACAGATTTACAGGGAAATATAATTTGTTGGTCTTCAGCCGGAAAACATGGCTTTAGAGGCTCTAGAAAAGCAACCCCTTATGCTGCTCAAATTGCAACTCAGAATGCTGTTGATGTAGCTAAGGAATCAGGGCTACAGAACGTTACTGTTGAGATTAAAGGTCCAGGAGTTGGAAGAGAAGCCTCATTGCGCGCTATTCAAGCTGCAGGACTTAATGTTAGCTCAATAACAGACAGAACTTATCATCCTCATAACGGATGCAGACCTGCAAAAAGAAGAAGAGTCTAGTTTATCTCTTTTAAAACTCTGTTTTGAGCAGAGTATAAAAATTATCAAAATTTATTAAAGCTCTAAATTTCTAAAAATATGGCGATCTTAAAAGAAAGTTGGCAGTTACTTACAAAACCAGGTTCTGTAGTTGTTAAAGAAGGTTATGACAATGTAACAAAATCAGTTATTGTTATGGAGCCTTTTGAAAGGGGTTTTGGCAACACATTGGGTAATGCTTTAAGAAGAGTATTGCTGTCTTCAGTTGCTGGTTTTGCTGTTACTTCTATTAAAATTGATGGCGTTCTTCACGAATATAGTTCTGTTGAAGGCGTGAAAGAAGATGTCATTGACATTATTATGAATATTAAATCCCTAGCAATTACAAAAGGTGATTCATCTCCTTGTGTAATTAGACTTTCAGAAAATAAACCAGGTCCAGTTTATGCAGGATCAATAGAAGTTCCAGCTGGAGTTGAAATAAGTAATAAAGATTTGGTAATTTGTCACTTAAACAAAGGTGCAAAGATTGATATTCAGATGAACGTAGAATGTGGCAAAGGATATGTTGCTTCAGAACAGATCAATAATGATCGTGGCGTAGGAACTATAATGATTGATGCAATATTTAGTCCTGTTAAAAAAGTATCATATAAAGTTGAGAACGCACGTGTTGGTCAAATTACAGACTATGATAAATTGATTTTGGAAATTGATACAAATGGCGCAATTACTCCTCAAGATGCTTTAGGAGTTGCAGCTAAAATTTTGCAAGAACAATTGCAAGTGTTTGTGAATTTTGATGCCAGCAAACTAGAAACTCCTTCTGGAAAAGAAATTGATATTGAGCCTGAATTTAACAAGAACCTATTGAAAACTATCGATGAGTTAGAACTCTCAGTTCGTTCCTATAATTGCTTGAAAAATGAGAATATCATTTATGTTGGTGACTTAGTATCAAGATCTGAAGCTGAGATGCTAAAAACTGCTAACTTCGGTAGAAAATCTTTAAATGAATTAAAAGAAAATTTAAAGGCTATGAATCTTAGCTTTGGTATGAAAATTCCAAACTGGCCTCCAAAAAACTTAGATGATCTTTTAAAAGTTAAAAACAAAGAGTTTTAATATCTAAAATTATAGAAAATTACAAATTAGGGCTTATCAAAGCCAAAAAAAATTATA
>CAZENB010000048.1:0-12893 GCA_964513555.1 uncultured Rhizobium sp.
TCATTCTGGCATAAGATGATTTTCCTTCACCATATCCGCCATTTAAAGCTACAACGCTTACATATTTTTCTGATTTTGCAATTGCTATGGCAGCTTCTTTTGCAGATTCTTTAAAGTTTAAGTTGTCGTCATTTGAGGCTTCTGGAGCAAATCTTCTTTTTAATTTTGTTACATCAAGTTTTTTTGTGCAGCATTTTAGATAAATTCCAATTATTGAAAACATTAAAAAGAATACTGCAAA
This sequence comes from uncultured Rhizobium sp., assembly GCA_964513555.1. GTDB lineage: Bacteria > Pseudomonadota > Alphaproteobacteria > Rickettsiales > UBA1997 > UBA2645. The sequence goes on from CAZENB010000048.1 coordinate 242, forward strand.
AATTAGACTTAAGTTTGTGAGTGAAAATATAACTTTTTTGCTATCTAAAAGATCAGTTTCAAATAAAATGAAAAGTAAAGCTGAAACACAAATCATAAAATCAAGATAAGTTTGATTTTTTGTAAGATTGGCTTTTGTAAATTCTTTTTTAAGTTGAGACAATCCATAAAACACCGCAAGTAAAATTGATGCTACAATTGCGATTGAAAAGGCTGAAATTGGAAGGGGAATTATTGGGCTTAAATCAATTGTTTCAGGCGATAAGCTTTTAATTATTGTGAAAAGTAGGCAAGAGGTAAATATAGTAATAAAGATCATAAAAAGTACTATAATTTGGTGTTGGTTTTTCGGATAATTATTTGCTTACAGGATATGAAACCACACTAATTAGATCCTTTGCACCACAACAAGGATGAAGAAGCTTGGATCAGAATACAGGTAAATATGAATATATCAAAAATCTTAGTTATTTTGGTGCTTGTTAACTTTTTATTAAACCCTCAAAGTTGCACCGTAAAATTTTCCAACCGACTCAATAATTTTGGAACTGATTGCATCAATTTCATCACTTGTGAAAGTTTTTTCAATTGGTTGTAATTTAACTCTTAAAGCTACCGATTTCTTGCTGGAATCAATATTTTTACCGCTGAAAATATCAAACACGACAACTTCTTTTATTAGTTGTTTTTCGCAATTAGAGATTGTTTTTATAACATCGCCAATTTTTTGGTCTTTATTCATTAAAAATGCAAAATCTCGCTCAACCATTTGCAAATCATTAACCAAAAAAGCTTTTTTAGCGCTTGATTTCTGTTGATTTGGCAGATTATCAACAAGAATTTCAAAGGCGTTTAATCTGTTTTTAAGGTCAAATTTTTTAGTAATTTTAGGATTAATTTCACCAAAATAACCAATAATATTTTTGCCCAATTTTAAAGCAGCGAAGCGGTGAGGATGATAATATTTTGGTGCATTTGCAGTGTCAATTTGAATTGAGTCAGCTTTTATTCCAAAAATTTCAACAACATCAAGCAAATCTTTTTTTACATCAAAAACATCAAAATCACGTTGATCTTGATAAAAGTCTTGTTCTTTGTTTTTACCAGCACGAATTCCGGCAATTACTGTTTTTTGTTGGTTATTTTCTAAACCTTCAAAAACTTTACCAATTTCAAAAAGTGAAAGATTGTTGAAATTTCTCAAAGAATTTCTTTTATAAGATTCCAAAAGACCAATTATCAAGTTTGGTCTCATATGATTTAACTCAATGCTTATTGGGTTTGTAAGCATTAAGTTATCATTTTTTTCGCTAAAAATTTCAACTAAGTTAGAATCACAAAATGACCAATTTATAGTTTCTGTTAGACCTTTCGAGCAAAGAGTTTTTCTGCTTTTATCTAATAGATCTTCTTCTTTCTTTATTGTTCTCGTTGCTAGTGGTTGTGGAATAATTTTATCATATCCAAAAATTCTTATAACTTCCTCAACTAAGTCTTCTGATTGTGAAATATCGCTTCGATTACTTGGGGGTGTAACTAAATATTTAGATTCAGTAACTTTTACAGTTGCAAAGTTTAGTGCTGAAAGAATTTTTAGAACTTCTTCTTCTGCAATTTTAATTCCGATTAACTTACTAATTTTTGTAAAATCAAACTCAATTTTCTTAGTTGTAATTTCATAACCAGAAATCGTTTTGATTTCACTGGCTTCGCCGCCGCAAATTTCAAGAATTAATTGAGTTGCCATTTCAATTCCATCAATGCAGCTTTCTGAGTCAATACCTCTTTCAAAACGATAACGTGCATCAGATAAAATGTTTAATTTTCGTCCAGAATAAGAAACTGCTGAAGGTTGAAAGAAAGCTGATTCTAAAATTATTTCTGAAGTCTCAAGGCTGCATCCAGAATTGCTTGAACCAACAATGCCGGCAATACCAATAACTTTTTCTGAATCAGAAATAGTTAATATTTTATCGTCTAAAAGAAATTCGTCATTTTTTAATGAAGTGAATTTTTCACCATTTTTTGAAAAGCGAACTGAAATTTGGCCGTTAACTTTACTTGAATCATAAGCATGTAAAGGTCTATTTAAAACAAACATCACATAGTTTGTAACATCAACAACAGCAGAAATAGAATTAACTCCAATTGAGTTCAATTTATTTTTTAACCATTTTGGCGATTCAGAATTTTTTATATTCTTGATTTGACGAAATGCTGCGAAGTTGCAATATTGAATAGCTTCATTTTTAACTGAAAAATTTGCTGTGAATTTTATTGGATTTTGTTTTATCTCGGGTTTTTTTAAAGTTCCAAGTCCTTTTGCAGCTAGGTCTGATGCAATTCCATATATTCCAAGACAATCACCACGGTTTGGTGTTACATTAATTTCTATTACAGCATCATTTAGATTAAATAAATCAGTTATTTTAGTACCAATTTCAATTTCTTCATCAACTTCAATAATACCGCTATCTTCATTTCCAATTCCAAGTTCGCGTGCTGAACAAAGCATTCCATTACTTTCAACTCCAGCAATTTTAGCTTTTTTTATAATTAATTGGTTTGAGGGAATTACAGATCCAATTGGTGCGTATGCAACTTTAAGTCCAGTTCTTGCATTTGGTGCACCACAAATAATTTGCAGAAGATCACTACTATCTTTTGTTTTAACTTTGCAAATCTTTAATTTGTTAGAGTTTTCGTGAGGAGCAGTTTCAACAATTTGTGCAACTGAAAAGAACCCTAAAGCTTTTGCTTTATTATCAACACTCTCAAATTCAAGACCAATACTGGTTAGACTTTCACAAATTTCTTCAAGAGTTGAATTGGTTTCAAGATATTCTTTTAACCAAGATAGAGTAAATTTCATTTTAGTTTTTTAAAAGCTTTGGGTGGCATAAAAACGAAATAATCTGTTATGATTTTACAAAATGGATTTGCAAAACTATTTCCAGATTTTGCTAAATAAAACTGGATTGCCACGTCGCACCAAAGACAAGTTTTTGGTGCTCCTCGAAATGACGAGTGACAGTTTCAAATCTTTTTTAGTGGATAACTTTGTTAAAATTTTGTGTAGCTTGCGATAAAATTTGGTCGCTATCCTTTTTACTTAGTCCTTTTGAGCTTTCAACTTCAATAGTGTGAATTGCAGCAGAAATAATTGCTTTTTTCACATCTCTAATTGCTTTTTCCTCTTCTAGCTTAATTCTATCATAAGCGGCAGAAGTTCTTTTGAAAACTTCATCATTAACACTTTTTTGAGCGTCAGATAAAAATCTTGCAGCTTCAATTTCGGCATCTTTAATCAATTTTTGTGATTGTGCCAAAGAATCGTTGTAAAGTTGTTCGGCTTTGGCAAGAAGTTTTGCCGCAGTTTCTTTCATTTCTTTTGCCGCTAAAATTTCTTCAGCAATTGCTTTAGATTTATTATCTAAAGATTTAGCAATTATAGGAAAAACCCATTTTACAATTGATCCAGCAACAATTAAGAAGGCTATTCCTAGCCAAAATTTTTCGTTAAACATAATTTAGTTAAAAAGTTTTTCTTTAATAGTTTGGGTTAAATCTTGAATTACTGACTCGCTTTTACTTTTTGATTCAGAAACAAAGTTTTTAATTTCTTCTTTTGATTTGTTGGTTTTTTTCTCAATTTCTTCTTTTAATTCGTGCAATAACTTTTCTCTTGTTGCATTAGCAGATTTAGTTGCAGCATCAATCTTTGTTTGATAGTCTTTTGAAGATTCTTTGATAAGAGAATCAGTTTTTCTTTGTAATTCTTCTATTTGTTTTTCAAGTGAATTTCCTAAAGCAACATCATTTGCAATTACCGCTTGTCTTTCTTTAATGATATCACGAATTCTTGGCAATATTACGTTGCTTACAAAATAATAAAGAATTGCGAAGCAGAATAGAAACCAAAAAATCTGTGAGCTGTCTGCATCTATGGTAGTAGGATCAAATTGCGGCATCTTTTATCTAAATTTTAATTAAACTATTTTTCAAAAATAAAAAGTTTTTGTCATTGCAAAATTTTGATAAAGATTAATTGATAAATTATAATTTCTTTACAAAAAAGTTTTGCAATGACTTTGCTTTATTACTATGAGAACAAGATCAAGAAAGCTAAAAGTACAGCAAAGATACCCATAGCTTCGGCAAGACCAACTGCGATGTAAATATATTTTTCAATTTTTGGAGCAGCAGAAGGATTTCTTGCAATTGAGTTGAAGAATGCAGCAAAAATATTTCCAATCGCTACAGCAGCTCCTGCCATACCAATTGATAACAAACCTGCACCGATGAATTTTAAAGATACTAGAGCTGTAGTTGGTTCCATTTTAATTACCTAAAATTAGAGTTAAAATAATTTTGAAAAAATTATAACAATTTTTTCAGTTTTAAGAATTATTTTCTTTAAATTAAGAAAATAACCCAACTTCATCTGCTTATTTTTTCCTTTTATCCGGTCTTCTTTCGCTTTTTTTGGTGAAAAAGCTTTTGATCATTAATAAGCTAAGATCAAATTTTATTAAACAGTTGTTAATGAGCTTTTGTAACTTCTCCTAAGTAGGCACAAACTAGAATTGTAAAAATATAAGCTTGTAAAACTGCAACAAATAATTCAAATCCGGTCATTACTACACTAAACAAAAGGGGTAAGCTGCCAAATATAACTCCAAGAGATATAATAAAACCTGCTACAACTTTCAAAAGTACGTGTCCAGCAACCATATTTGCAAAAAGACGAACAGAAAGTGTGATAGGTCTTATTAGAAATGAGAAGAATTCTATAACAAAAATTACAGGTGCCATCCAAATAGGAACTCCACTTGGTAAAAACATGTGAAAAAACCCACCAATTCCGTTTCGTGCAAAAGCAAAAATTGTGATTACAAGAAATGCTAGAATTGAAATTGCACCAGTAACAATAACTTGACTTGTAGCTGTAAAACCATAAGGAGTCATGCCCAAAAAGTTACACATTAAGATAAATGTAAAAATGCTGAATACAAAAGGGAAAAACTTATTTCCTTCATTGCCAATGCCACTTTTGATCATTTCGATTATAAAATTGTAAAGAGATTCAGCAATTACTTGCATTCTTGAAGGTACTAAGGCTTTTTTGTCAGTTGCAATAAGTAGAAAAATTACTGAAATTGCAGTTGCTAGTAGCATATAAAATGCTGAGTTGGTAATACTTATATCAAATGAACCGAATTGAATATCAAAAATTTTATGTACTCTGAATTGTTCGAGGGGACTATGTTTTTCGTGAATATCTGCTGACATTTTAAAATTTGTTTGGATTTTTAACTCTTGCGTGAAATGCTTAGGCTTAATTTAAAATTGCTCATTTTCCAAAAGTTAATAGTTATAAAGAGCCGAGGCAAAATAGTTTTTATGGCAAAAAAGTCAAGTTTTATGAAATTTTTTTTTACAACATTTTTAACAATATTTCTTTTAGTGAAAGATTCTTATTCAAAAGATTTGCAAGAAAAATTTCAGGATTGGAGCGTTTTTAAAACTAACAGAAAAGACAAAACAATTTGCTATATTGCTTCAATCCCTATAAAAAAAGAAGGAAACCATAGTAAGAGGGGAGAAGCTTATTTTATAGTTAATAATATTGTAAATGATGCTGATGAAATTACTGTTTCTTCAGGATTTTTTTATCAAGAAGAATCAAATGTTGAAATTTCTTTTGGATCTAAGAAATTCTATCTTTTTCCTCATCTTTCATTGGCGTGGGCCAATGATAAAAATGATGATATTGAAATTATAAAACAAATGCAAAAATCTGAAGAAATGATTATTAGTGGAGTTGCAAAAAATACAAAAGTTGCTATTGATACGTATTCTTTGATTGGTTTTATCCCAGCTTACTATAAAATGAAAGAGATTTGCTCTGAACTAAAGGAATAAAATGAAAATTCTATTATTTATATTTTTAGGTTTTGTAACTGTTATTGCTTTAATTTTTCTCATAAGATTCATTTTTAATATTTTGCTTGATCGTGCTTATATAAAAATTCAAAATTTGAAAACAAAAACTAAAAATATATATCATAAAAAGAAATATATCAAAGAAGAAGAGGAATTAAAAAGAGAAAAAATTGAGTTTCCTAAAGCTCACTCCGCAGCAAAAGCTGAGATAGCTGCTCAAAAACAGAATAGAACTCATGAAATTATGCAATCTAAAAATCATGAGTGGGATAGAAAAGAATTAAATGACATAAATATTGTCGATATAGTTCAGCCAGTTGGTTTTTGGACTTCAATGATTTTAGGACAAAAACTTACTTATCTTGTTCAGTCAGCTCAAATTTTAAATAAAAGGGGTGATAAAGGTTTTTGGGCAAGTATGATTGAAGCTAAAGAGAGAGCTGCTGGACGTCAGCACAGTAGAGGAAGGTAAATTTAGCAACTATACCATAACAAAAAGTGCCATCTTGAGCGTTAGCGAAGGATTATAATTGTTGTTATGGTACGTTAATTTTTGTTATAATCTTTTAGATAGTAATTACGAATCTAAATCAAACCTAGTTTTTTCATTTCTTTTTCAATTCTTGCTTTTGCTTCATTTGATGGTTCACATAGAGGTAAACGAATTTCTGAAGAACATAAACCCATTAAAGATGCAGCATATTTAACTGGAATTGGATTAGTTTCGCAAAACATTGCAGCGTGAAGAGATGTTAATTGATCTTGTATTCCAAGGGCTGATTTATAATCATTTTTAGCGGTGAATTTTTGTAAATCGCTAACCATTTTTGGTGCAATATTTGAAGTTACTGAAATTACTCCAGTTCCACCCATTGCATTAAATCCAACTACAGTTGCATCTTCTCCTGATAAATAAGCAAATTCTTTTTTCACTAGTAGACGTAATGAGGCAACTCTTGCAAGGTCTCCTGTGGCATCTTTAATTCCAACGACGTTTTTGAGTTCAGCAATTTTTGCTATATTATCATCAGAAATATTTATTACAGAACGTCCAGGAATATTATATATGATAAGTGGAATTTCACATTCATTCAATGCTTTGAAATGCTGATAAATACCGTTAGGAGTTGGTTTATTATAATAAGGAGTAACAATTAAGCATGAATCAACACCAATTTTCTTAGCGTGATTGGTCATCATAACAGCTTCTTCAGTGGAGTTTGATCCAGTTCCTGCCATTATTTTGATTCTTTTATTAGCAACTTTAGTGCATATCTCAATTACTAAGTTATGTTCCTCATGAGAGAGAGTTGGTGATTCTCCAGTTGTACCACAAGGAACTATACCATCGACTCCATTTTTTATTTGAAATTCAACTAAATTTTCTAAAGCTTTTTCGTCAATCTTGCCATTTTTAAATGGAGTGATTAATGCGGTATAAGTTTGAGTTGTCATGTTAATATTTTAAATTGATTTTATTGATTGGAAAAATTATTTTGATCAATCTTTTAGGAAAAAATTATTTCAAGTGTCTTAAAATACAATCAACAAATTAATGCAAAAAATGGATTTTTTAAAGAACTGTTCAAGTGCTGATATACTTACCTCGCAATATTTGCCTATATTGATGTTCCTTGCTGTAGCAATTGGATTGTCTTGTGCTATAATCATTATACCTTTCATTTTAAATAAAAGAAGATCTGATAGTGAAAAGCTTTCACCTTATGAGTGTGGTTTTGAAGGTGAGGGAAGAGTTAGAAATGAGTTTGATGTGCAATTTTACTTGGTTGCAATTTTGTTTATAATTTTTGATCTTGAAATTGCTTTCTTGTTTCCTTGGGCGGTATCTCTTGGAAAAATAGGAGTTTTTGGATTTTGGTCAATGATTGTATTTTTAACTTTACTTACCGTTGGTTTTATTTACGAATGGAAGCGCGGTGCCTTGGAATGGAAATAAAATAGGCAATTATACCTTACAATAATTTGTAGTCCTTCGATTCGCTTAGAATTATAATACTATTCAGGTGAGTAAAGGTATAATTAACTAAAATTATGAATAATATTAAAAACTTTTTTAAATGAGTAATTTATCTCCTCTAAATCAAGATCTTTTGTTGAATCAAGTAACAGACGAAATGAACAATCGTGGATTTGTTGTTGCAAAACTTGATTCTCTTGTAAACTGGGCAAGAACAGGATCTCTTTGGCCAATGACTTTTGGTCTTGCTTGTTGTGCTGTTGAAATGATGCAAACTGCAGCAAGTAGATATGACTTAGATCGTTTTGGTTTGATTTTTAGACCTTCTCCTCGTCAATCAGATGTTATGATTGTTGCTGGAACTTTGACAAATAAGATGGCTCCGGCTTTGAGAAAAGTTTATGATCAGATGGCAGAACCACGTTATGTAATTTCAATGGGAAGTTGTGCTAACGGTGGAGGTTACTATCATTACTCATATTCAGTAGTTAGAGGATGCGATAGAATAGTTCCTGTTGACGTTTATGTTCCTGGTTGTCCACCAACTGCAGAAGCATTACTTTATGGAGTTTTATTGCTACAAAGAAAAATTAAAAGAACCGGTAAATATAGTAGATAATATGATTCAAGATTTAGAAGCTCAAGCTAAGTACATTAAAAAAAACTTTTCAGAAGCACAAGTTGTTGAACCAATAAGTTATGGTAATTTGATAATTTATGTTAATTCTGAGAATATAATAAATTTTCTAAAATTTTTACGTGATGACAAAAACCTTTCCTTCAAAGTTTTACTGGATGTTTTTGGAGCTGACATGCTTGGTGTTAGAAACCCAAGATTTGAAGTAATTTACAATCTTCTAAGTTTAAAACTCAATAATAGACTCACAGTTAAAGTTGCGCTAAATGAAGGTGAAGAAGTTCACACTGCATCAACAGTTTTTGATTCAGCTGGTTGGTTTGAGCGTGAAGCATTTGATATGTATGGTATTGTTTTTAAAGGTCATGCAGATTTGCGTAGAATTTTAACTGATTATGGTTTCGAAGGACATCCTTTGCGCAAAGATTTTCCTCTTACTGGTTACAAAGAAGTTCGTTATGATGAAGATCAAAAAAGAGTTGTTTATGAACCAGTAAAACTGATGCAAGAATTCCGTAATTTTGACTTTGAAATGCCTTGGAATGGAACAAAATATGTTCTGCCAGGTGATGAAAAAACGACTAAATCTTAAAAACAAAAATTAACTTTAGTATGGAAAATTCTGGATTTTTTTCAAAAATTGAATCTTCATTTAAAGCTTCTTTAAAAGGCGAAGAAAATCCAAAGATTCTAATTTATTACTGGGGTTTCATTTCATGGATCATAGCTTTCTTTGTAATGGACAATGTAATTAAAATTAATGATATAAGAATTATAGATGTTTCTGTTTCTGTTTTAACAATAATTTACTTTATGTGGCACATTTATGTTTTAAAGAAATGTTCTCCTAAAAAACCGAAGCTAACGAAAGAAGAAAAGAAAAAATTAAAAGAAGAAGCTCGTAGAGAAATTGGGAAAAAGTTATTAAGAAAGTTATTTTTGCAAGAACCAATTAGAAAATGGGACCCAATTTTTGTTTCTATGATATTTGATGCCTTCTGTATTGCTCAATTTTTGGGGTATATTTCAAGATAAAGATTTAATAAAAAATAAGTAAAACCAATCAAAATCCATGGTTTTTTTCTTTTAGATTTTGTTTACTTAACAATAGTTCTCTTCCAAAAAACTTCCTGCCAAATATAAAGATCCAAAAACTAGTATTAGGTTTTTCTCGTTATTTTTTATCATATTAGAAATTTTTTCAAAAGAATCGTCAAAGTTTTGTGAAATTTGAGATTTTATTTTGCAGCTTTTTGCAATTTTATAGATTTCTTCTGCTTTTCTTGATTTTGTTTCATTTGCTATTTCTAAGGCGAATAAATGATCAATTTTTGGTGCAATATTTTCTAAAAATTTCTGACAATCTTTATCTTGAAGCATTGCAAAAATGACAAATATTTTTTTATTTTTTTGTTTTTCTAAAAATTTACAAATAGTTTGGGAACCTTGAGGGTTGTGACTTCCATCAAGATATAATTCGCAGTTACTAGGTAAGATTTTATGAAATTTCCCTTTTTCTATTTTTTGCAATCTAGCCGGCCAAGAAGTTTTTATAAGAGCTGATCTTATATTGTCTTCACTAACTTTAAATTTTTTCTGATTTAAAGATACGGCAATTGCTAAAGAAGCATTTTCTAATTGATGATCTCCTGCCAAAGAAGGTAGTGGTAATTTATACTCTTTCCCAAAGCCATCAAATAAAAAGTGGTTTTTATACTTCTTTATTTTCCAATTTTGATTAAAAGTAAAAGTTTCTGATTTTTGCTGCTTTGCCTTATTTATGATTGTTTTAAGTGCTAAAGATTTTTGTTTTCCTATAAAAGTTGGGCAACTATTTTTTATAATTCCTGCTTTCTCAGAAGAGATCTTAGATAAAGTATCACCTAAAAAATCAGTATGATCAAAAGAAATAGGTGTTATAATTGAGCACAAAACTTGATCTAAAACATTTGTAGCATCAAGTTTTCCTCCCATTCCTGTTTCAAGAAGTAAAATATCAGCCTTCACTTTGCTGAAAGCTAGGAAAGCTGCAACAGTTATTCCTTCGAAAAAAGTTATGTCAATTTGTGGTTTTCTTTCGGCAGCTTGTTGGCATTCTCTTAAAACTTCATTTAAGAACTGATCTGAAATTTCAATTCCTGCTAATTTTATTCTTTCATTGAAATAAACCAGATGTGGTGAGGTATAGCTGTGAACTTTTAAACCAGATTCTTCAAAAATTGTTTTTAGAAAAGATAAAGTTGATCCTTTGCCATTAGTTCCAGCAATATGTATAGTTGGTGGCATTTTTAAATGAGGATTTTCAAGTCTTGAAAGTAAATCATAAACTCTTGACAAACCGAGATCAATTTCACGATATCCTCTTAAATTTGGCCAAAAAGGAACTTTTGTTTTATAGGAATTCATCTTTTTCTTAAGAAAACTTTATATGTGCGGTGAAAGTGATAATTGAACTCGGCACCAAGAATGAAGATTAAGCTTATGAAATAAAAAAACATCAAAGAAATTATAACACCAGCAAGAGATCCATAAACAAAGTTAAATTGATGAAAATTATCTAAGTAAATAGCGAAGCACTTTACTAAAATTATCCATAAAACTACAGAAAGAATTGATCCCGGAATTGTTTTGCTAATTTTTTGTTTGGCATTTGGTAAAGCATAGTAAAGTAAAGATGTTGCACAGGTAAGTAAAAAGAAAATTGCTATATGGCGAATGTAGTAAAGATCAAAATCAATTCTTAAGTTAAAATTTATTTTTTGTTCTAAAGCTTTAAGAAAAAATGGAATTAAAACGAAAATTACAATTCCAACAACCATTGAAAAAACAATTACAAAAAACTCTAAGATGCTTATTAATCTTCTTAAAATATATGGTGGTGGAAAAGCAACTCTATAAGCTCTGTTTAAAATAGTACGACAACCTTCTACTGAAGAAGACGCAGTCCAAATTACTCCAATAATTGCAACTGTGAGAAAAGTTTGGGGAGGGCCAGAAATAATTTCGTTAATTCTTGGAGTTAATGCAACAACAAATTCTTTTGGAACATATGATAAAGCCGAGTAAATTATTTTAATACCAGAGTTTGATGCCCCTAAAAAACCAACAATAGAAATCAAAAAAATTAGAAATGGGAAAAAAGACAACAAACTTAAAAAAGCCAAGTATCCAGCATGCTCTATTCCATCTTGTCTGACAGTATCAATAACTGCAATTCGAAAGATTTTGATTGGTAGAATGAAATATTTTCGAAAATAGTAGCCAATTTTACTACGTTTTGGGCTTATCATTAGTCAGATTTTTGAAAGAAAAAACCGTCAATATTGAATTTCTCTCTGGACAAGATTTTTTGTGATTCAAGTCTTTTTGTTTCTAAGACTCCTATTATTTTTTTACAACCAAAAACAGCAGCCTGCCACTCAACCCATCTGATTAGCATTTTTCCTACACCAATATTTCTTCTTTGACGATCAATCATAAAATCTTCAATTTCTACTGCTTTACCATAGTGTAGTTTCCTTATAATTCTTATTCCAACAACGCCTATGCATTTTCTATTTTCTTTTTCAGGGTTTTCAAAAACTGCAGCCATTTTATAACCACGTTGCATCATATTTAGTATATCTTCAATGTAAGTTTCTTGATTTAACTCGTCGTAAATTTGCTTTAGTACGCTATAAGTTTCAAAAATTTCTTCACGTCTTTGGATTTCTTTTATTTGCATTTTATTTTTTCCATTTGAAGATTGCAAAAAATGCTGCAAAAAGCTGTTTGCAGTCAAAGTTTCATTAATTAAGTTAATAATCAAATTTCAAATGACAAATAAAAAAGTAAAGAAAGTTGTTTTAGCCTATTCTGGTGGTCTTGACACTTCAGTAATTTTAAAGTGGTTACAAGAAAATTATGATTGTGAAGTTGTGACATTTACAGCCGATTTAGGTCAGGGTGAAGAGCTTGAACCGGCTCGTGAAAAAGCCAAAAAACTTGGTGTGAAAGAAATTTTTATTGAAGATTTACGTGAAGAATTCGTTCGTGACTATGTATTTCCAATGTTTAGAGCTAATACAGTTTATGAAGGTGTTTATTTGCTTG
>CAZENB010000049.1:0-12752 GCA_964513555.1 uncultured Rhizobium sp.
CGAGTTGATTTATCTGTAGTTTTTGTTTTTTATCATCAGCCTCTTCCAAAATTGTTTTTATACTTTCATTAACCTGATTATTATTAGAGTCTTCGGAAATTTCTGAGTAAGTTGGTTTTTTTACTTCTTCTACTCGTTGGAATTTAAATTTTTTACCAGTTGGTTTATTGATTAGTGGTATATTTTGTTCAACTACAATTGAAGAAGAATCATTCTGACCATTTAATAAACTGGTTTCTTCTTCAAAACTTTTGCTTTGATATCCATTTTCAACTCTGTTTAAAGAATTTTCAAGAATTGCCTGAGCATCTTTATTATCATGATTTCTTGCGACGACAAAAGCATCATTAATTTGTTGTCTTAATGTAACTTTGTCCGAGAAATGGTTCATTCTTTCTAATATCAAAAACAAACATTCGTTACAATCTGAAAAAGCTGCATGTATAATTGCTGATTCACCAAAAGAGTTTAGATTTGAAGCGTTAGCTCCATTATTTAACAAAAGGTTAACTATATCTTTATTTTTAGATAAAGCCGCTCTCATTAAAGAAGTCCAACCTTCATTATCAGAAGAATTAACGTTTGCGTCCCTCTCTACTAAAACTTTTGCAATTTCAAAATCAGAAATACGAGCGGCAATATTTAAAGCTGTTGCTCCTCCAATATTTTTTTGATTTACAGTTGTTGGGTTATTTTTAGAAAAAAATCTTACACCTTCTAAGTCTCGATCTGCAGTAGCTGACATTAAAGAGTTTATTCTACCAAACTTGTCAGAAGAACTTAAATCAATTTGAGAATAACCGTTAACACTAGTAAAAAAAGAAGCTAACAACAATAAAACACTTTTGAAAATATTTTTTCTCATGCGACTTTCTTATATAAAAATTGTTAAAACTCCAAAAATAATATACTTAATTTTTCCACCTATCTTTTAACTCCTTGATTAAGAGTTGCGAACTTGGATCATAAGGCTTTTCAACCCAAGGTTTCGCTCCATGCTTTAATAAATACTTAACCACAATATCTTTTTTGTGACGATAAGCTATTGCAAGAGCACTAAAGCCATCTTCATCAATTGCGTTAACGTCAACTCCTTTATCTATTAATAGCTCAACTGCAGGCAAAAAACCAACTCTAGCAGCATGCATTAAATAAGTTCTTTTAAAAGCGTCAACATAATTAACATCAACATTGTTATCTGATATTAATTTTAAAGATTTTGAATCAGATAATTCAATCGCAATTTCAAGAGGTGTATAACCTAAAGAATTTGCTAAATTTGGATCCGCACCATTAACTAGTATTGAAGCAATAATATCATGCTTTTGTGATAAAATACTATAAGTTAAAATCGTATCCCCACTTTCATTTCTTAAGTTAGGCTGACCTATTTCATTATAAATGCTTCTAAAATATGAAACATTATTAGACGATATTGATTTAAAGAGATTTTCTACCTTGTCTTTATAAGTCAAAATTGAAGGAATATGAAGATTGTCACCTGTTCTTAAAGTTTCCATAATTGGCTGAGCTGGCATTTCATAAGAAACAAATTTATCAATATTGCGTTTTTTTGGAATAACAACTTCTTCTTCACCAAAAGAAAAGTAATTAGGTTTTGAATAATCAAATAAATATTTTTGTCTTAGTTTTTCTAATTTTTCTAATCTAGCTTTTTGTTTCTTCTCATTTGCAGTTCTTTTTTTTTGAGCTGCAATTTCAGACTTAGAAGGTTTTTTTTCTTCAGGTTTATCATCTTTAATTTCATTTTCTTTTGAATTTATTTGCTGAATTACTTTTTCTTCTGCTGATGATTTGCTTTCTGTTTGCGAAGAAGTTTTATTTATCTCTTTTTCTAATTTTAAGCCATTGTTATTTATCTGCATTGCATTAGAAGGATCAATTTTTGGAGAATTTTCAATTGGAGTACTTTTTATCTGATTTTGTTGCAAGTTTTCTGTGGGTTTTTCAGGAGTGATTTTTTTTGGTAAATCTAAATCTTTTACAATCACATTATTTTTACTCTCTTCTTTCTGGTTATTTTGATTGTTAGGTATAATTTTTACTTCTTCTTTTTTCTTATCTAAGTTTTCTAAAACTTTACTAATTTGTGTTGTTTGATTAATATTATTAGTTGATTGAACTTTTTTTGTTTCATCATTTTTTGGTTTATCTAATTGTTGATTAGGTGAATTTTCTATTTTTACTTCTTGGACTGAAACTGCAGAGTTTTTAACTGTTGGTGTAGAATTTAAATCTTTTTGATTTTTATTTACTGAGTTATTCTCATCAACATTATCAAGACCAAGAGATTCTAGATCAACTTTCATATTACTTGTTGAAAAAGGATCCATTTCTTCTTTTTGTTTTAATAAATCTTTTGTTAAATCTTCCAAATTATCAGGTTTAAAATCGGGAGTTTTAACTAAATTCGGAGCAGCAAATACTGTGGTAATAAATAGTAAGTTTATAGTAATTATAGCGATAATTTTACGCATTTTTTACTCTACTGGATTATATCTATCTTTTTTTGAAAAAGGATGACAGTTTAAAATACGCCAAATCCCAAGAAAAAAACCTTTTAGCAATCCTTTTTTACTAATTGCTGTTATCATATAGTTTGAGCAAGTTGGTTCAAATCTGCACTTGTTAGACCCAAGTAATAAAGAAAAAGCTCTTTGGTAAAATTTTATCAACGTAATTAATATTTTTTTCAAAATCACTACTCGTTTTAAGTTTTTGTATTTTTACTTAAGCATTTCAAGCCATTGACTTTCATTTAAAACTTTAACTCCTAGTTCTTGAGCTTTTCTAAGCTTGGAACCAGAGTCTTCTCCCGCAACCACGAAATCTGTTTTATTTGAAACTGAACCTACAACTTTCATACCCAAATCTTCCGCTCTTTTTTTAGATTCAGCTCTTGTCATAGTTGATAAAGTTCCTGTAAAAACAATAGATTTAGAAGACCAAATTGAAGAAGAGTTTTTCAAAATTGCATTTTCAATAATTAGAAATTTCTCTAAATCTTGCAACATTTCCACATTTCTTGTATCACGAAAATAGTATACAATTGCACTGGCCATCTTCTCTCCAATCCCATCAATTGCAACCAAATCAATAAAATCTTGATTTTGTAACAAGTCTTCTTGGACAAAATTAGAAATATTAATCATTTTATTACGAAAATTTTCATAAGAAATAAAATGTTGAGCTATAACTTTTGCCGTAACTTCTCCAACATGCCTTATACCGATTGAATATATTAGCTTTTCTAATGAAACTGTTCTTTTTTGATTTATTGCTGCAAATAAGTTTTGAGTTGATTTTTCTCCCCAACCTTCTTTTGTAATTAAAGGATTAGAAGTTGTTTTATCAATTTCTTCCAATCTGAAAATGTCAGCAAAACTTTTAACTCTTCCTTCATTAAAGAAATTCTCAATTTGTTTTTTTCCAAGACCAGAAATATCAAAAGCATCCTTAGAAACAAAATGCTTCAAAGCTTCTTTTAACTGAGCATCACATGATAAACCATTCATACATCTAAGCACAACATCCTCATCAACTTTTTTTACTTCAAAACCACAAACTGGACAATTAGTGGGGAAAATGAAAGGAATTGTTTGCGCTTTTCTTTTTGAAAAATCAACTTCTAAAACTTGAGGAATAACATCACCAGCTCTTTGGATTAAAACTACATCATTTATACGAATGTCTTTTCTAGCGATTTCGTCTTGATTGTGCAAAGTTGCACGTGACACTATAACACCACCAATATTTACTGGCTTTAATAAAGCAACCGGTGTTAAAGCACCAGTTCTGCCAACCTGAATTATTATATCTTCAATCTCAGTTTTTGCTTTTTCAGCAGCAAATTTATGTGCAATTGCCCATCGTGGACTTCTAGCAACAAAACCAAGCCTTTCTTGTAAACTAAATTCATTAACTTTGTAAACCATACCATCAATATCATAATCAAGCTGATATTTTTGATCACTAATTTTGTTATACAAATTCATAACTTCATCAACACTACTACAAAGTCTTGAATTTGTCTCAGTTTTAAAACCATATTCCTGCAATTTTTTAATTAGATCAAACTGTGAATTACAAACAAAATCTTCTGAAAAATCACCAATTGAATAACAAAAGTAACTTAAATTTCTTGATTTTGTTATTTGAGGATCAAGTTGTCTTAAAGAACCAGCAGCAGCATTGCGAGGATTGGCAAAAATTTTACCATCCTGCTCTTCTTGTCTTTTGTTTAAGTTTTCAAAATCTTGTTTAGTCATGTAGATTTCACCACGAACTTCTAAAACTTCTGGATCATTTTCTGCTTTTAGTTTATGAGGAAAATTTTCAATCATTTTTACGTTTTCAGTTACATCTTCACCCTCAAAACCGTCTCCTCTAGTTGCAGCATAAACCAAATTACCTTTTTCGTAACGAGCAGAAAATGACAAGCCATCAATTTTAACTTCACAAAATAACTCTAATTTTTTTTGTGATGAAAAGTTAAATAAATCTGCAGATTCTTCTTTCTTATCTAAACCAAGAAAACGAAGAATACGAGCAACAAAATCTTCAACATCTTCATGAGTAAAAGCATTCGCTAGTGACAACATTGGTTTTTTATGTTGAATTTTCCTAAATATAGAGAGTGTTTTGCTTCCAACTTTCTCCGTTTTTTTAAAAAATTCTGGGAAGTTAGTACGATATTCTTCCAACTTCTTTCTTAATTCATCATATTTAGCATCAGAAATTAAAGGTGCGTCAAAACTATGATATGCTTCATCATGTTTTTCTAATTCCGCTTTTAGCTTTTCAATTTCAATTAAAATTTTATCCATTTTTTATTTTTTTAGATCTCGTCATCATTAACTTTCGTCAAAGACTTGACTATATTATCAAAATTAAAACTTTTTAAATAAACTTCATTTAATGCATACACCAAAAACTTATTATCATTAGAATCAAGGCAAATTAAACCGACGGTCATATTTATTGTTGCAACCATCATAGATTCGTTAATTTTCTCTTCTTTAGTTTTAAAAACCTGTCTTACCGAACGAAAATCTCTATTAAAAAAAGCCATAATTATTAAAAATTTCATGGATCCAGTAAAATTTCTAACATATATTGAAAAAAAATGACTATAGAAATTTACATGCAAAAAAGGAAATTCTGATTTTTTATCAATTAAATTAACCTTGTAAGAAGTTAAACTAACGATAGAAGAGCAGATAATTCCTAAAAATGCAAAAAGCCAAGAAACATTATCTGATAAAAGCATTAAAAGTGACCAAATGCTAAATAAAAATAGAAATAAATTGAAAATATTAAGCATTAAGTAAGAATATGAATAATTATAAATTTTTTACTTATGAAAAATTTACAAATAAAAAACCAATCAAACAATGACAAAAATTTTAATTATTCAGGCTGACTTTTATAAAGAAATTTCTGCACTTTTACTTAAAGGTGCAATAAAAAAAATTATTGATGCTGGTTATCAATATGAAGTTGTAACAGTACCAGGAGCATTTGAAATTCCTGCAGTAATAGCATTTGCTAAAGATTCAAAGAAATATGATGGTTATGTTGCTTTGGGCTGTGTAATTCGTGGAGAAACAACTCATTATGATTATGTTTGTCTTGAAAGTGCAAGAGGTTTAAACGAACTAGCTTTCAAAGAAAAGCTGGCAATTGGCTATGGAATTATAACTGTTGAAAATGAAGAACAAGCTATAGCAAGAGCTGATATTAATAAAAAAGATAAGGGTGGCTTTGCAGCTAATGCTTGCCTAGAGATGATTAAATTAAGAAAAATGTTTTCTTAACCAGATTGCGACGTAGTTTCACTCCTCGCAATGATGAGGTTTTATTTATAATTTGTTCTCTTAGCAATAAAAATTTATGAAGAAAAAATAATTTTATTTTCACTTTCAGAAACTATAACTTTTTGATCATCAGAAATTTCACCAAGTAAAATTTTCTCCGCCAAAATATTTTCAATTTCTCTTTGAATTAACCTTTTCAAAGGTCTTGCTCCATAAACTGCATCATAACCTTTTTCAGCCAAATATTTTTTTGCTATTTGATCTAATTCTAAAACAATTTTTCTTTGAGTTAATCTTTTTGCAAGCCTTGAAAATTGAACGTCTACAATATTTTCCATATTGCTTCTGCTTAACTTGTTAAACAAAATAATTTCATCTAAACGATTCAAAAATTCAGGACGAAAATGACATCGTACCACCTCCATAACTTTATCAAACAATAAAGATTTCTTAGCATCTAAGACCATTTGATCTGCAATTTCCTCTTCACTCGAATTATTTAAAACTTGAGAACCTAAATTTGAGGTCAGAATTATAATTGTATTAGTAAAATTAACTACATGACCTTGACTGTCAGTCAAGCGTCCATCGTCTAAAACTTGAAGTAAAATATTAAAAATATCGCCATGCGCTTTTTCAACTTCGTCGAACAAGATAACTTGATAAGGCCTGCGTCTTACACTTTCAGTTAAAATGCCCCCTTGTTCAAATCCAACATAACCAGGAGGAGCACCAATCAATCTTGCAACTGAGTGTTTTTCCATAAATTCACTCATATCAATTCTAAGCATAGCAGATTCATCATCAAAAATAAATTCTGCTAAAGCTTTACAAAGCTCGGTTTTTCCAACACCTGTTGGACCTAAAAATAAAAACGAACCAATTGGACGATGCACATCAGCCAAACCAGCTCTTGACCTTCTTACTGCATTACTAACAGCCTTCAGAGCTTCATCTTGACCAACAACTCTAGCATGTAAAAATTGTTCCATTTTTAATAATTTTTCTTTTTCACCAGACATAATCTTATCAACAGGAATTCCTGTTGCTTTTCCAACAATTGCAGCAATATCATCTTCATCAACCGCTTCACGCATAACTTTTTGAGTTATTTGGTTTTCAAATTGATTTAAATCTTTTTGTAAAGATGGAATTTTGCCGTAACTTAACTCACCTGCTTTAGACAAATTTCCTTCTCTTTGAGCAACTTCCAATTCAAACTTTGCTTGTTCAATTTTACTTTTTAGCTCGTTGATTTTGTTTAACTTCATTTTCTCAGCTTGCCATAAAGAAGTCATTTCATTTGACTTTTCTTCTAAAGTTCTAAGCTCTTTGCTTAAATTTTCTAAACGATCTTTCGAAGCTTTGTCTTCTTCTTTCTTCAAAGCTTCTGACTCAATTTTCAGTTGAATAATTTTGCGATCAATTTCATCTAAATCATTTGGTTTACTTTCAACTTCAATTTTAAGACTACTTGCCGCTTCATCAATCATATCAATTGCTTTGTCTGGTAAAAATCTATCAGTTATATACCTATTTGACAATGTTGCCGCAGCAATCAAAGCTGAGTCTTTAATTTTTATACCATGATGAACTTCATATTTTTCTTTTATACCACGCAAAATTGAAATTGTATCTTCAACACTTGGTTCTTCAGCATAAATTGGCTGAAAACGACGTGCTAAAGCAACATCTTTTTCGATATATTTTCTATATTCGTCAAGAGTTGTTGCACCAACACAATGTAAGCTTCCACGCGCCAAAGCTGGTTTTAAAAGATTAGATGCATCCATTGCACCATCAGTTTTTCCAGCACCAACCAACAAGTGCAACTCATCAATAAATAATATTACGTTATCATTATTTTCAATTTCACCTAAAACAGATTTTAATCTTTCTTCAAACTCTCCTCTAAATTTAGCTCCAGCAATCAAAGATCCCATGTCTAAAGCCATTAGTCTTTTTTCTTTTAGACTTTCAGGAACATCGCCATTAACTATTCTTTGAGCCAAACCTTCAACAATTGCAGTTTTTCCAACACCAGGTTCACCAATTAAAACAGGGTTATTTTTGGTACGACGAGACAAAACTTGCATTGCACGTCTAATTTCTTCATCGCGTCCAATCACTGGATCAATTTTACCCAGTTTGGCCTTTTTGGTTAAGTCTTGAGAGTATTTTTCTAAAGCTTGATAAGTTGATTCTGAACTTGCTGAATCAGCTTTTTTACCAGCACGAATTTTATTTATTGCTTCACGTAAAGAATTTACAGACAAGCCCGCCATTTTCAGAATTTGCGCCGCTTCATTTTTTTCATCTTCTAAAATTGCTTGTAACAATCTTTCTATAGTAACAAATTGATCGTCATTTTTATCAGATAATTTCTCTGCCATCAGCAATACTCTTGCCATTTCCTGAGAAATTGACAAATTAGATGCTCCACTTCCTTCAACTGTTGGAATTTTTTCTAAAGATTGAACAATTTCAGCTTTTACTAACTGCACATTGCCATTACAATTTAGAACTAACTTTTGAACTAAATTATCTGATTCATCAAATAAAGATGACAATAAATGTTGTGGTAATAACTTTTGGTGACCACTACCAAGTGCTAAAGTTTGTGCGCTTTGCAAAACTTGACGAGATTTTTCACTGTATCTTTCAATATTCATAATTAATTATCTAAAAAAGTTAATTTATCTCTTAATTAGCTAATAATTATCTAAAGAATTTCAAGTAATGACTAGTTTTTTATGAATTAAGTGTATTGCTAAGTGTCATTTCACTCCTCGCAATGACAAGCCTGAAAAATGTGTTATGCTCCCCAAAAATCAATCCAAATTTAAGAGAATATTTGGGCTGAATTTTGTATAAATTCTGCCTCAAATTCCATTGGGCTTTTTTTATAGTGTAATTTTGAGTGTAATTTTTAGTGGAGATAAATTATCAAACTCATTAATCCAAAGACATTCTTCTTTCATTGTTCGCATTAAGCGCTCAGTTTCAGCGTTGTCTTTTGGGTTGTTGTAACTGAAAGCAAGATTAATTCCGAGCGTTTCAAGTTGTTTTAAATTTTTATTTAAGCACTAAAATAGTTTAGCAGTTTTTTTAAAAAACTTACAAACTAGATATGGTATTAAACCACAAATTATTCCCGGCGCTGCTTCATATACTGCATCTCCAAGATTAAAATGACGCCAAATCATCATTGAAGTAAATCCAAAAAACATCATTGTCAAAGCCATTTTTTGTGAAATTTTTCCACCCATAGCATAAACAATAATTAAAGGTGAAAAGCTACAAGCAAGAGCAAGCCAAGCAATCATAACCAAAGAAAAAACGCTTTGATTATCAAATAAAGCTAAAGAAGTTGCAAAAAATGCAATAATTGCTGTGTTTGCCTTTACAATTGCATAGCTATTTCGTTTTTTTGGCAAAAGATCATTTGTTATTGCAGCTGAACTACTTAAAATTTGTGAATCTGCAGTTGAAAGTGTTGCAGAAAATAACCCAGCAAGAATAAAACCTATTAAAAACTCAGGTAGTAAGTTTTTAGCTAAAGTTGGAAGAGCAAGTTCTGGATCAAAAATGCCGTCAAATGGAATTAAAATTCTTGCAATCAAACCTGTTCCAATTGTCAAAGCAAAGAAAAATAAGTACCAGCTATAGTAATAGATACGAATTTTTTTGACACTTTCTGGTTTATCAAGAGCCATAAAACTTGTCATAATATGAGGTTGACCGATAATTCCAAAACCACCAAAGAACCAACCAATTAAGAAAAACAACAACCCAAAACCTTGATTAAAAATTATTTTGTCAGGAAAAATATCGCAAAAATCAGGTGAAATATGATTTATTGCTGAAAAAAAGTTTGAAAAACCTCCAATTTCATAAAGACCTGAGAAGAAAATTAATGCCATTGAGGTAATCATTATAAAAGATTGCAAAGTATTAATCCAAATTGAAGCTCTAATTCCTCCAAAAGAAGAGTAAATTAGCACAACTAAACCACCTAAAATTACCCCAATTACAAACTGTGAACCAAATATTGCTTCCATTGCTTTTCCACCTGCCTTAAATTGGGCAGCTGCATAAACAGTAAGAAAAATAGCAACAATTAATGCGCTGATAACTCGTAAAATTTTATAATCCACCCCACCCCATTTACTAATTAATTCTGAAAAACTTAGAGAGTGAGATTTTCCCGCAAAGGCGCGAAATTTTTGGTGAATAAAAAGTGAAGCGCAAAAATCACCTATTAGCGCACAAATCATAATCCAAAAAGCTGAAATTCCATTGGTATAAGCATAACCAATCATTCCAATAAACATATATCCAGAATTATTGGTTGCAACCGCAGCTAAAGCTATTTTCCATGGTTTTTCAGCATGGCTTGCAAGCAAATAATCAGAACTAGTTTTTTTAGATTTTGTTGAAGAAAAAACTCCAACTGTAATAAATAATAATAAAAAAAGAATAAAACTGCTGAGAATCATAGTTAGTTTTTTGTTTATGAGTTTTTTGTAAATTCAAATTTTTACTATACTGTAATTTTAATCAACACTCTTTAATATTTAGCAGCACTCTTTTTATGTATTTCGCTTGGGTATCATTAATATTTTGAGTCGGCACCACTTAAAACCGATAGGAAAATCCAGTGATAAAGTTAAAATCTTCAGCTGCTTTCGAAACACCAAAATTTGTAACAATATCAATAGAAAGGTTTTTGTTAACTTGATAAATTGTTCCAAAATCAAGATAATTTTTTGCCGATGTTTTTGAATGTAAAATACTAAAAGAAGCTATTTCAATATAGCTATAAATTTTTGGCGTTAGGTTTTTCCCAAAATCAATAATGTTGCCAACCAAAGCAGCATATGATGAATTATCCATTTTTCTCACAATAGAAACATCAAAAAGGTAAGATAGTAAATATTCTTCCATCTTGTAGTCGTAATGAGTTTTTAAGCCACCTTCATAGTAATCATTTGAATAGTTTTTTTTGCTGGCTGGAATTTTTAGGTAAGGCATTAAAGCTAAAGAACCTCGATTTTTTGTAGGATCTCCACCAAAAATATTTTTCTTATAACGCACCAAAACATCATCATTAGTTCTAATATTATTACTTTGTGCAGTTTGTAGATTTTTAGTTTTTTGCCAAATAAAAGGCGTTACAACCAAAGAAATTTCACTGTTTTTAGTAATTCCAAGCCTAAAAGTTGTTGAGTTAAAAACTGATTTTTGTTTTAGCTTCTGTTGCGCATTTTTATTGGCGGTAAATGAGTAAAGTGTACTTTCAATTTGTAAATGTCCAACATCAATTATGTATGATGAAGAGTTTTTGCTAGGACGCTCAGTTGTCATTGGACGCATTTTTGAATCAGGCACCGGATTTGATAAAGAATACGGTTCTGCAAAAGCTGAATTGATTAAAAAGATTGTGCTAAAGAAAAAGAAAATTTTTTGCAAAATATGTAAAATGTACTTTGTATTTTTAATCAATGAAGTAACTAAGTTTTAAGCAAAAAAATCAACAAAATATTTTAAACTCCTTCAAATTGGTATACTGATAATTAGCGAAAGATCTCAGTATAAAAATAAGAAGTAAATATGAAAACTCGTATTCACAGAAAAAAGGCATTGTCATGTTGAGCTTAGAATTTGTTTTACAAATTCTTGGCGAAACATCTCATGCTTTTAAACTCCGAAACCAAACTCCTGAGATCCTTCGCTTCGCTCAGGATGACAGAGTGTGATTAGACAATATTCATTACAGAACTTCATTTATTTTTTACATGAACTTTTAGTCGTGGTTGCAAACCCAGACCAGCATTTGGAAATTAGAATGGAATATAATCATCAATAAAGTCACTTAATCCTAATCCATCAAGACTCGGATAAGTATCTACGATTTCCTTTATAAGTTCACGCCAAATCTCTTCATTTCTATATCCTTCAGTTTCTGAGAAAAGATTTTTAAAAAATTCGTCAATTCTTCTAGCTCCCAATATCTGATTTTTACCTCCAAAATACTTATTATTTTTAATCGACCCATCTAAAATTTTTTTAACGTCATTAGAGTCAAAGAATTCACAATATTTTAAAAGGATATCTCCGTTTTTAATAGCATCATCGAAATTACTAGATTCTAAAAACATTTTTATGGCATAGTTCTTTAAAGTGCTTGATGAACTATTTTCTATTACATGATAGAGAGACAATTTATCTGCATTTTTTACCCAATCTAACAGTTCTTTTTTAATCAGATTATTGTTATCTGATATTTTAGGAACATTTAGTAAAAATACCTCTTCAGAAGATAGGTTTTTAATAACGTTAAATAACCTTAATCTTGTCTCTTGATTAAGATAAGTTTCTATAAATCTGCATTCATTCGAAATAAATAATAGAGATTTTATACCATCTTCACCAATTCTATTATACATAAAATCTCTAATGGCTTCAGAAGTAATTTTTTCATTTATCGAAAAGGTAGCACTCAATGCAGAACAAACTTTTTTCATTGTCTTTACATCAAAAACATCATCAACTTTAGAAAAATTAATGACTTTTTTTAGCAGGCGTTTTGTAAAGTTAGAGAGTAAAGATTTTCTCGCTCTACCTAAGTACTTTGGATCGGATAGAATTTTTTTTGCAGAGCCAATATCGCCTTCAAAAGTATCTCCTATAACCATATTAAAAAGATCTTCTTCTATTGCCTTTCCTTGTGTTACTGGGTGAATAAAAAGAATATTACATGCTTTAACTATGTGACTTCTAGCAGTTTCAGGATTTATACCAAAACATAAATCAGTAAGTTTTAAACAGTTTTTGAAAAGTGATATACTTGAACTTACTGAAAAAGCAAAAAAGAAAAAAGCAGAAAATCCAAAATGGGAAGAAGACGAAAAA
>CAZENB010000050.1:0-12441 GCA_964513555.1 uncultured Rhizobium sp.
GAAGTGGATTGCCACGTCGCTTCGCTCCTCGCAATGACGGGTTTTATTTATGAAGCCTTAATTGAAGCAGTTTCGCAAGATTTATCAAAAAAAGATTCATCAGACTTGAAGAATCTTCTTGCAAGCATTAGTTTTATTACATTAGAATCAGCTCAAATTAAATTTAGCATTCTACTTTTAAAAGATTTGTTACTTCAAGTAGAACAGCAATATAGAGAAGTTCTAAACAAAATTGATGAGATTGAAACTCATCAAACCGCAATAACTAATCAAAAAATCAAAGAAATTTTTGACTATAAAAATTCTCTAGAACGAAGAATATTAGTTCTTGAGAAAGAAACTATTTAAAAAAGAAAGGCAATGAAAAAAAACAAAAAAAACTCAGCTAAAAAAACTGTTAGTAAAAAAATAACTGCTAAAAAAACAGTAAAGAAAACTGTTAAAACATCAGCAAAAAAAATAATGCCAAAATCTAAATCAAAAATTAAAGCTCCAAAAAAAGTTGTTAAAAAAGCTGTAAATAAAACATCTTCTAGCAAAGCAAAATCTACAAAAAAAGTTGCTAAAAAGATTGCTAAAAAAACTGTAAAAAAAGCACTCAAAAAAGTTACAAAAGCTTCTGAAATAAAGGCAAAATCTACAAAACAAAAAATCAAAAAAATAGAACCTAAAAAATCGGCTAAAAAATTTGTAAAAATTGAAAAGAAAAAAGCACCTAAAGTAAAAGTTAAAAATAACATTAAAGAAAAAACACCAAAGAAAATAGAAAAAATCAAAAAAACCACTCAAAAAAGTAATAAAGAAGAAGTCGCGGTAAAAAAAGAAAAACGCACTAAAGTAAAACCAGCAATTGGTGATAACACAATTGCTTTAGCAGAAAAATTTAATCTAATTCAAGGTGTAAAATCGGCTTTGCAACAAAAAGATGAAGAAGGCAAAAAGATTTCAAATGAAATGGCGGATAAAGTTAAAGCTTTACTTGCTTTAGGAAAATTACAAGGCTTTTTAACTTACGATCAAATCAATGAAAATATTGAGTCTGATCTTGATCCTAAAAAAATGGACAGAATTTTGGACATTCTTACAGAATTCAAAATTCATATCATTGAAAAAGAAGATGACTTAGAAAAACTTCTTGAAGAAGGATTGGCAGCAAAAGATGAGGAAAAAAGTCAAAAACGTTCTGAAGACTCAGTAAAGACTTACTTAAAATCAATGAGCAGTGTGAAACTTCTTACTCGTGAAGATGAAGTTTCAATTGCAATGCGCATTGAAGAGGGTCGCAATAAAACTGTAAAAGCACTTTACCAAAGCCCAATGATAATGAAACATTTCATTGAGTGGTATAATGGTCTTGCAGGTGGTGCTTTATTGCTTCGTGATATCATAAGAATTGACGAAACATACAATTCTGAATTGGAAGAAATGATAAAAAGTAGTGAAGGTTCTGAAAACCAAGAAGCTCAAACTAGCAATGTAGAAGATGTTACATCAATAATTAACGAACAAGTTGATTCGGCTGCTGAAACTGAAGATACGCTTTTTGAAGATGAGGAGTTACATGAAATTGACGAAAGCGTTGTTTCTTTTGTATCAATGGAACGAATTTTAATGCCAAAAATGTTAGATTTATTCCAAAAAATCTCACAAATTTGCCAGAAAATTCTTGATAAAAGCGCAAATAAAACCAAAAGCCAAATTGACGCTGACAAAGATATAAGAAAATTAAAAGAAGAATTTGATAAATTAACAACAGAAGTAAGTTTCAATGACTCTTTGATTAAAGCTCTTGTAGAACAACTTTACGAAGCCCACAGCAAACTTATTCAAACTGAAGTTGAACTTCTAAAACTTTCACGCAATTACGGAATTGATAAAACTGATTTTCTAAAACACTACTCTGGAATTGAAGATAAAGAAAACTGGTTAAATAAAATTGCTTCTATAAAAGAAAAAAAGTGGCAAGATTTATATAGCAAAGAACAAGAAAAAATAAAAGAAATTCAAGAAAAAATCTTGAAATTACTTAAAGTTATGGGTCTTGAGTTAAGCGACTTCAAATCCTTAATCAATGTCATCAAAAAAAGCCAAGACGAAGAGCTAAAAGCAAAAAAAGAAATGATTGAAGCCAACCTACGTTTAGTTGTTTCAATTGCCAAAAAATATACTAATCGTGGCTTGCAATTCCTTGACTTAATTCAAGAAGGAAACATTGGGTTGATGCGCGCAGTTGATAAATTTGAATATCGCAGAGGTTACAAATTCTCAACTTATGCAACTTGGTGGATTAGACAGGCAATAACAAGAGCAATTGCCGATCAATCAAGAACAATTCGTATTCCAATTCACATGGTAGAAACAATTAATAAAATTGTAAAAACCTCTCGTCAATTAACTCAAGAATTGGGTCGTTCACCTGATGCGCAAGAAATTGCTGACAAGTTGTTGATGCCTGTTGACAAAGTTAGAAAAGTTTTAAGAACTTCTAAAGATCCTGTCAGTTTGGAATCTCCTGTTTCGGGCGACGATGAAGATAGTATTTTAGGCGACTTTATTGAAGATAAAACAGCAGTGTTGCCATTTGACGCTGCTTCGCACTCAAAATTAAAAGAAGTTACTGCCCAAATGCTTTCATCTCTTACTCCTAGGGAAGAAAGAGTTTTAAGAATGCGTTTTGGAATTGGAATGGTTACCGACCACACTTTGGAAGAAGTGGGCAAACAATTCTCAGTTACTCGCGAACGTATCAGACAAATTGAAGCAAAAGCGTTGAAAAAACTACAACATCCAAAAAGATCTAAGTTGTTAAAAAGTTTCTTACAAGACGCTTAGAACCAAAAATTGCCTGCTTAATTGCAGGCAAAAATAACTAAACAATAATCAAACCAATCCAAAATCTAACTTATCAATTTACCTTCCATGAGCAAAAAATGAGATGCATAAATATCTAATCTATATGGCAGTATATTTAATCTTTAATGATCAACTTTAATATTCCGGAACTGGAAAAGACTCATTGAAAGCCATATTCTTTATTTACCAAAATACTCAATTGAGAAAAAATTATTTGTTAAAACTAACAAACTAGTTTCAAAAATTTTTACGATTACAGACTTATAAAAATTTTGCCATATAGTAATTATCAACAAAAACACCTTCTCGATTAAGTAGTTTTTTTCGTACACCTTCAATTTCAAAACCAAGCTTTTTATAAAAAGCAATTGCCGCTAAATTATCAACTTCAACACCAAGTTCAACTTTAGTAATTCCTTGTGAAGCCAAAGAATTAATTACAAAATCAAAAAATTTAGTTCCAAGTCCTTTACTTCTGAGTTTTTGATTAATCGCCAGCTTTTCTATATAAGCAATATGCTTTACTCGATGGGTTCCTTTACTAATTACAATAAGACCAATTATTTCTTCAGAACTTTTCCATAAAAACAGTTTTGTAGCAATTTCATTCCAAATTTCACGAAATTCTTCACGATTAAGAACAGGATAATTCATGAAAGGATTTACTCCTTCATGCATTAGAATTTCATAAACCCCTTCAAAATCGTGTTCCTGTGCAGAAGTAATTTGCACTTCCACTATTTTCTAAGCCTTTTAAAACCAGCCTCTAGATCCTCTTTTAAATCTTCTACATCTTCCAAACCAACATTAATACGCAAGCATGTTTTGTTACTATAGAGCCATTTGGTTGCACTTCTAGCTGAACTTGGATCAATCGGTAAAATTAAAGATTCATAACCACCCCAAGAATATCCCATTCCATAATAGTGAAGCTTATCAAGCATTCTAGCTAGGGACTCATTAGAATATTTGCGATCTAAAATAATCGTAAACAAGCCCGCTGCACCAGTAAAATCACGTTTCCACAATTTATGATTAGGATCAGATTCAAGAGCTGGATAAAGAACCTTCATAACTTCTGGTCTTTGTTCTAACCATTTTGCTAACTCTAAAGCCGATTTTGCACAATGATCCATACGAATTTTTGTTGTACGCAAACCTCTTTGCGCCAAATAACAAGCAAATGGTGCAGCAGTAACAGCCATATATCTAAAAGCTTCATACATAACACGATAATGCTTTTCTTGGATTGTTATCGATCCCATAATTATGTCAGAATGACCATTGATATATTTCGTCAAAGCCATAACAACAACATCAACTCCATGCTCAAGGGGTTTAAAATAAATTCCACTTGCCCAAGAATTATCAATGATTGTTACTATCCCTGATTTTTTAGCCATTTTACAAATTGCTGCTACATCTTGTATTTCAAAAGTAAGTGAACCTGGACTTTCCATAAAAATAACCTTGGTGTTTTTCTTCACTAATTTTTTAATTTCTTCAGGTGTTGCACCAGGAGAATAGTATGTCGTTGAGATTCCCAATTTTTTCAAAAACTTATCAGCAAAACCACGAGTTGGAGAGTAAACATTATCCACTAAAAGCATGTGGTCCCCTTGGGTTAAAAAAGCCATTAACGCAGTGTTAATGGCTGCCGCACCAGAAGAGGTAACAAAAGAATTATATCCACCATCAACCTCTGTAATTGCTTTTTCTAAAGCAAAGTTAGTTTGAGTTCCATAACGACCATATTTAAGTTCATAAGGTTCAACCAAATCATTGTTAGAATAACCTCTCTCAGCATAAATAAGATCTTTTAGAGTTGGAAAAGCAATTGTTGAGCTTTGGTAGATTGGAGGATTAACCATCCAACCTTGCTCTTTTGGATTGCGTCCAGCATGAACTAAAAGAGTAGAATCGCGCATTTTTTTATCCATAGTTACCTCAATAAATTATTACTTGAAAGAAGAGGACCCAAAACTTTACCTGCCAATATATGCATATGAAAATGCATTACAGTTTGGTGAGCATCGTCTCCTTTATTAGAAATCAAACGAAAACCAGATTTATCAACACCCAAATTAGCCGCAATTTCAGAAACTTTTTTAAAAAAATAAGCAACTTCTTCATTACCAGCTTTTGTAACAAAGTCAGAAAAATCAACATATTGACCTTTTGGTATAACCAAAACATGGACTGGAGCAGCCTTGGAAATATCATAAAAAGCCAAAATCTTTTCATCTTCAAAAACCTTATTCGCAGGAATTTCACCACGAATAATTTTAGCAAAAATATTTTCTGAATTGTAGTTCATAAAAAATTACTTATTCTCAACATCAGCTGCAACACGTACTCTAATCATAGAGTCTGGGTCAACAACCTTACCATCTCTACCACCACCTTTTTTAACTTTATCTACAAATTCCATTCCTTGAATTACACGACCCCAAACTGTATATTGGCTATCTAAAAATCTTGAGTCGCTTGTGACAATAAAAAATTGGCTATTTGCACTATTTGGATTCATTGCACGAGCCATTGAAACAGCTCCTCTAATATGAGGTTCATCAGAAAACTCAGCTTTTAAATCTGGCAATTTAGATCCACCCATTCCTGTTCCAGTTGGATCACCAGTTTGAGCCATAAAACCGTCAATTACACGATGAAAAACAATTCCATCATAAAATTTTTGACGTGCTAAAGTCTTAATTCTTTCAACATGTTTTGGAGCAATATTTGGTAATAGTTCTATTACCACACGTCCATATTTCAAATCAATATAAAGTAAATTTTCAAGATTAGTAACTGGCTTTACTTGAGAAGCTGAAGCATTAGTCATGTTAGAAAAAATTAAAGTTAAAAAAGTAAAAAGAATTGCAAGTTTTTTCATAAAAAAAATTTATAAATTTTGTATATACCAAAACATATAGAAGCGAACTTCACTCTATTAAAATCAGGAATAAAATTTTTGCAATATGTAATACAACAACAAGTTAAAAACCTATGGCTAATATTTTTTATAAAGCCAGTTTGTAACAAAAATTAATTGTCGTACAAAAAAAGAAATTTTATCTTGTTTACTTGCAAGCTTTATTCTAAGTTTAGTTTTACACTCTTAACCACAGAGTTTTAGAGTTGCTTATCAATTTTATTTTTTAACCAAGGTATTGCTATGTCAATAAATAAGGTAATTTTAGTTGGAAATGTGGGACAAGATCCCGAAATCAGATCAACTCAAGATGGTCGTGAGATTGCAAATTTTTCTCTTGCTACTTCTGAAAGCTGGAAAGATAAAAGCACAGGCGAAAAACGCGACAAAACTGAATGGCATCGTGTTGTGATTTTCTCTCAAGGTTTAGTTAGCGTTGTGAAAAATTACGTTAAAAAAGGTGCTAAACTTTACATTGAAGGTCAACTTCAAACAAGAAAATGGACCGATAACAACGGAGTTGAAAAATACACAACCGAAATTGTTTTACAAAATTACAATTCAACTTTGCAAATTATTGATTCTAAAGGTTCTGGAGCTGGTGGCGACTCCTATTCTTCCAATCAATCTTCTTCAAAATCAAGAAACGATATAACCATTGAAGAAACTGATGATGAAATTCCATTTTAATAATAAGTGGATTTTATAAAAATTTTGTTTTACAAAAAACTTTTCCTTTGAAAGAATATCGGCGCATTAAAGAAAATACGCCGATATTTTATTTTGTAAATGTTCTTAAAATATGCCGAAAATTTCAATTAATAAGAAAGAATATTCTGTTCCTGAAGGGATTACTATAATTCAAGCATGCGAAGTTGCTGAAATTGAAGTTCCAAGATTTTGTTATCATGAAAAATTAGCAATCGCTGGAAACTGTCGTATGTGCTTGGTAGAAGTTGAAGGAATGCCTCCAAAACCAGTTGCTTCTTGCGCCATGCCAGTAACTGAAGGTATGAAAATTCATACTGATACTCCAATGGTAAAAAAAGCGCGCGAAGGTGTAATGGAATTTTTGCTGGCGAATCACCCCCTTGATTGCCCAATATGTGACCAAGGTGGCGAGTGCGATTTACAAGATCAAGCTTACCAATACGGAAAAGGTGAAAGCCATTTTAATGAACATAAAAGAGCTGTAAAAGATAAAGATATGGGTCCTTTGATTAAAACTCAAATGACACGTTGTATTCACTGTACACGTTGTGTTCGTTTCATTGAAGATATTGCAGGAACTGTTGAACTTGGAGCAATCAATCGTGGCGAAGGTATGGAAATTACCAGCTACTTAGAAAAATCGGTTTCATCAGAACTTTCTGGAAACATAATTGATTTATGTCCAGTTGGTGCTTTAACTTCTAAACCATACGCTTTCAAATCAAGAAGCTGGGAACTGAAAAAGACTGAATCAGTTGATATAATGGATGCCATTGGAAGCAACATTCGAATTGATTCAAGAGGACTTGAAGTTATGAGAATTTTACCAAGTCAAAATGAAGAAATTAACGAAGAATGGATTTCTGACAAAACTCGTTTTTGCTATGATGGTTTAAAATATCAACGTTTAGATAAGTCATACATTAAAAAAGATGGAAAGTTTACATCAGTAGCTTTCGAAGAAGCTTTGAAAGAAATTACGAGTAAAGCAAAGTCAGTAAATAAATCTGAGATTGCGGCTTTAAGTGGTCAATTATCATCAGTTGAAGAAATTTTCTTGTTAAAAAACTTAATGCAAAAACTTGGTTCTGAAAATTTTGACTGCCGACTAAATCTTGAAAAAATCAATCCTATAGACCGTTCTTCTTATCTTTTCAACACAACAATTCAAGGAATTGAAGAAGCTGATGCCTGCCTTTTAATAGGAGTTAATCCAAGAAAAGACGCAGCTATTGTCAATGCTAGAATTAGAAAAAGATTCTTATCAAAAAAACTAAAAGTTGCTGCAATTGGCTGTAATTCTGATCTAACCTATGAATATGATAACTTAGGCGATTCTTCAGCATCTCTACAACATATTTTAGACGGAGAATCTAAGTTCAGCCGTATCTTACAAGAAGCTAAAAAACCAATGCTAATTCTTGGTTCAGATGCAATTTCAAGAAAAGATGGCGCATTAGTTCTGAAATATGCTAAAAAAATTGCCGAAAAATATAACATGATCCAAGATAATTGGAATGGTTTTAACTTCATGTCTAAATCAAGCGGCTTAATAAACGGTCTTGAACTTGGCTTTGCTGGAAAAACTAATGTTATAGAAATCTTAGAAAAAGCTAATCATGGCGAAGTTAAAGTTTTAATTTTACACAGTGTTGACGACTCAATTGATTTTGCTAAACTGGAAAGAGCATTTGTAATTTATATTGGATCGCATGGCGACAATGGCGCTAAAGTTGCTGACATAATTTTACCAGCTTCAGCTTATAGCGAGAAAAGCGCAATTTACATTAACCTAGAAGGAAGACCTCAAAGCACAAATCAAGCGGTTTTTGCTCCAAGCGAGGTTAAAGAAGACTGGGAAGTGATATTAGAATTGGCAAAATCACTAGGCGTTGATTTGGGATATAAAAGTTTTTCTGATGTCAGAAAATCACTTTTTGAATCTTACCCTAATTTTGCTAATTTAGATCAAATAAACCAATCTTCTTGGGTTAAATCAGAAGAAATTACCGGACAATTGTCAGAAGAAAAACTTCTTGCTAATGACTATAATTTTTATCTAACTAATCCAATTGCAAGAGCTTCAAGAACTTTGAATAAGTGTTAATTTAGTTTTTTAAGTAATTAAATTCTGAAGTGTTCTAAAAGTTCATTCCAAAATAGGATGTTAATATTTTACTTCACTTCCAATAGTGATGGAAAAGATAATGGCTATAACAAAACTAATCAAAGATATTAATTTCTTTAGTTAGATTGATTATTTTGGTATATGCCATAAATCCGAACTTACTATGACCAATTCAATATCACAAAACACTAACCGAAAAAATCTTTTACAGCTTATTTGGTTGCGAGGAATTGCAACTTTTGGTCAAATTTCAACAATTCTTTTTGCCAATTTTTACCTAAAAATTGAACTTCCTTTAAGTGAAATGTTTTCAGTCTTAATACTGTTAAATATTTTAAATGCTTTTAGCTTTTATCTTTACAAATCCCAAAAAATCATCAGCAACTATACTTTATTTATTGAACTTTTATTTGATGTCATAGCTCTTGCAACCCAAATTTACTTAAGCGGTGGAGCTTCAAATCCTTTTATTTCATTATTTTTATTGCAAGTGATTATTGCCGCAATTGTGCTGCAAAGAATTCATGCTTTTTTAATTACCACAATAACCATCATTTGTTACATTTTTTTAGGATTTTATTTTCACGAATTGCACGCGTTTCATAATCATAGCGGAAGTACTTTTAACTTACATCTGCATGGAATGCTACTTAGCTATATTTTATCTGCTGGCTTGCTTCTTATTTTTGTTACTAAAATTATTAAAAACCTACAAGAAAGAGATCGCAAATCGCAAGAAGAAGCTGATATTATAAGAATGGGATTAATTGCAAGCAATGCTGCTCATGAATTAAGTACTCCTCTAACCACAATTTCCGTAACTCTAAACGACTTAAAAAATCTTGAATTTAACTCACCACAACAAATTAAAGACGATATTACTTTAATGGAGTCTCAACTTACACGTTGTAAAAAAGCTTTGTCAGAAATTTTAATGGCTAATAATAAAATTCGTGCTGAAGAAGCAAAAATTAAACCAGCAAAAAAAATTTTTGATCAAATTATAAAAGAATGGTCTTCTTCAAGGAAAATCAATGATTTTAGTTATAATTTTGAAGGAGATGCTGAAAAAAGAATTATTTTCGACGATATTTTAACTAAAGCATTTTTTAATATTTTTGACAATGCTTTTGAAGCAGCTAAAAGCTCAATGGAGATTTCGGTAAAGTCTTTAAAAGAAGAACTTATAATAATGGTAAAAGATGATGGCAAAGGCTTTGACAAAAAAGTTTTAAAGCAAATTGGAAAAAGCAATATTACAACCAAAAAAAGCAATGGGATTGGTTTATTTTTAAGTATAAATATTTTAAATAGAGTTAATGCCAAAGTAAAAATTTCTAACTTAAAAAATTCAAAAGAAATTTTAGGAGCTTTGGTTGAAATTAAAATTCCTTTGTAAATGCAAAATTATAAATCTGTTTTAATTGTTGAAGACGACGAAGTTCTGGCTCAAAGCCTTGAGAAATCTTTTATTCGAAGAGGATATGAAACTAAAATTGCGAATAATAGTCGTGAAGCTTCAGAGATTTTAAAAAAATTTCATCCGCAATATGCAGTTGTTGATTTAAAAATGCCCGGAGAATCTGGTTTAGAATTTATAAAAAAATTACATGATTTTGATGAAAATATTAAGATCGTAATGCTTACTGGATATGCAAGCATAACAACTACAATTGATGCTATAAAAGCTGGAGCATGCTACTATTTAGCAAAACCTGCAAATGTTGAAGATATAATAAAAGCATTCAATGATGAACAAACAAAAAATGTCAAAGAGAAAAAAACTTCTATAAAAAATTTAGAATGGGAATATATCCACCAAACCTTAGTAGAAACTGATTTCAATATTTCAAAAGCTGCCAAATTACTGGGAATGCACCGAAGAACCTTGTCAAGAAAACTAGAAAAAAGAAGAGTCAGTTGAACTAAAAAGAACTGTTATCCAAAGCTAAGCGAAGAAACTCAGCAGTTTAGTTCACGAATTGCAAACGAGCATTTTTTTCGCTCATTTTATGGAGCGTGTAAGACCTGTCAATCTAACTTACCACAAAATCCAAAACCGTTACAAACTGGATTTCAAAGCTTCTCAAGCATTCTCGCTCGTAATGAAAACTGGAGGAGAAGAATTGAACTGACACGTTTTATCTTGCGAAAAGCTATCAATAGGGAGAAAAACAAAATAAATAATTTCCATCACACCAATAAAACCAGTTGCAAATTTATAATAGGACTTTATTTTTCTTGCCTCCTCAAGTTTTTTCCGTCTAAATTTTTCTTAATGGCGCATAATAATCTTAATGGCGCTTAAAAGATTCATTTAAATTATAAAATATGTTAAAAATTCGTTTATCAAGAGGCGGCAGAAAAAATGCTCCTTTTTATCGTATCCTTGTAACAAACCACACTTCACCAAGAGACAGTAAGTTTCTTGAAAAAGTTGGTACTTACAATCCGCTTTTATCTGATGAAAAAGAAAATCGCGTTACAATTGACAAAGAAAGAGTTGAACACTGGCTTTCTGTTGGTGCAAAACCAAGCGAAAGAGTTGCTGGCTTTTTAATTTCTCTTGGAGTTAAAGGTGCTGAAAAGTATAAACCCAACTTCAAACCTAAAGCTAAAGGTTCTAATATGAAGAAAAAAGCCTTAGAAGCTGCAAAAAAAGCTGCTGAAGCAAAAGCTGAAGCTGCTGCAAACAATGAAGCGGCTGCTTAGTTTCACTAAAATTCTTTTTATCAAAAAAGGGCAAACTTTTCTCATTAAAGTTTGCCCTTTTTTGCGAAGTAAATATTACTCTATCTGATCGTTTACCTGTAATCAAAAAGTGCTTAAATTCAGAATTTTATGGCAATTATACCATAACAAAAAGTGTTATAATGAGAGAATCGAAAGATGACAGTACTTGTTAAGATTGTATAGTTACCAATTTTATAGTGTTTAGTAAATAATATGAAACTCCCCCAAGAAATTCTAATTGCCAGTAATAATGCTGGAAAAGTTGTAGAAATTTCTCAACTTTTAGAGCAAATAAGTATTAAAGGTATTTCAGCAGCAAGTTTTAATATAGTTGAACCAGAAGAAACTGGTTTAACTTTCGCTGATAATTCGCTTCTTAAAGCTAAATTTTACTCATCTAAAACTGGTCTATTCACCTTGTCTGATGACTCAGGTTTATGTATTGAAGACTTAAATGGTGATCCAGGAATTTATTCGGCAAGATGGGCAATAAATCAAGAAGGTAAAAAAGACTTCAACTATGCTTTCGATCAAATTTCTAAAGCTTTTAAAGAAAATGGTAAATCATTTGAAAAAGCAAAAGCTCACTTCATTTGTAACTTAACCTTATTTGATCCAAAAACCAATTTTTCAATCTCTTTTGAAGGAAGAGTTGATGGATTTTTAACCTTTCCTGCAAAAGGCAATAAAGGTTTTGGATATGATCCAATTTTTATTAAAGAAGGAATGACAGAAACTTTTGGTGAGATTGATCCTAAAATAAAAGATCAAATTTCACATCGTGCTGATGCTTTTAGAAAAATGGTTGAATGGTTGAAATCAGTTTAGAATTTTTCACTTTATTTTTTAAGTCATCAAAAGTAAGAACCATTTTTACCTCGTCATCGCGAGTGAGCAAACTTGCGAAACGTCGCGATCCCTTAATTTAGAAATCAATAAAATGAAATAAATTGGATTACTACGCTTCGCCCGAGGGCTCGCTCGTAATGACGAAAGAAAAATAAAGACTCGCTCGTAATGACGGTAGCGAGTGAACACCATTTTTACCTCGTCATCGCGAGTGAGCAAACTTGCGAAACGTCGC
>CAZENB010000051.1:0-12368 GCA_964513555.1 uncultured Rhizobium sp.
AGTTACTGATTTTAAAGACCGAATGGTTAAGTTAAACCAAAGCATTAACTGGATTCCAAATCACATTAAAGACGGCCAATTTGGCAAATGGCTTGAAGGCGCTCGCGATTGGTCAATAACACGTAACCGCTTTTGGGGCTGTCCGGTACCAGTTTGGAAAAGTGAATCGGGTAAAATTAAAGTTTTTGGATCGGTCGCCGAACTTGAAAAAATTTCTGGCAAAAAAATCGAAAATCTGCATCGCCCTTTTATTGATGAAATCACTTTCGAAGAAAATGGCGAAACTTATCGCCGCGTTACCGACGTTTTAGATTGTTGGTTTGAATCTGGTTCAATGCCTTACGCACAAGTTCATTATCCGTTCGAAAACAAGGAATGGTTTGAAGAAAACTTCCCTGCCGACTTCATCACCGAATATGTCGCACAAACTCGCGGCTGGTTTTATACTTTGATGGTGTTGTCAACTGCCTTGTTTGATCGCGCGCCGTTTAAAAACGTAATTTGTCACGGTACAATTCTTGACGAAAATTCACAAAAACTTTCAAAACGTCTGCGCAATTACGCCGATCCACTGGAAATTTTTTCCACTTTTGGGTCTGATGCAATGCGCTTTTACATGATTTCACAACCTGTAATGCGTGGCCAAGAACTTCGTATCGACAAAGATGGCAAAGCCATTCGCGATACTTTACGCTTGTCAATAAAACCATTAATTAACTCTTTCAATTTCTTTTGTTTATATGCCAACGCTGATGGTATTAAAGCTAGTAGAATTGAAATTGGTAAGAATTTTGATAATGTTTTAGATAAATATATTTTAGCGAAACTAAAGGAATCAGTAAACAAAATTGACCAAGCTATGTCAAACTATGATTCTGTGACTGCTTGCGAAGAATTTAACCAATTTTTTGAAGCTTTAAATAACTGGTATATCAGAAGAAATCGTCAAAGATTTTGGAGAAGCACACAAGATGGAGTTGAGGATAAAGATAAACAAAATGCTTATGATGTACTTTACACAGTTTTAGTTACAATGTGCGAAGCAAGCGCACCGCTATTACCTTTTACAACAGAGTTTGTTTGGAAGTCTCTTGTTAAATAATAAAGCTCAATTGAGCTTTATTATTTTTAGAACCAGCCATTCTTCTTAAAGAAACGAATTTGCAGCAAAGCAATTAAAGCAACAAACATTACAAATATAACGAATGCATTGTGATTTTCTGCTCCTGGAATACCACTAACATTAATTCCAAAAAGACCCGTTAAGAAGGTTAATGGCATAAAAATCAAAGTGATTAAAGACAGTTTATACATACTTCTATTCAACTTTTCAGTCAAAGCATTTCCTAGCTCATCATGTAGTATTAAAGAACGTTCTCTTGCCTCATCTACTTCCTCAATTAAATGATTTACCTGATCATAATTTTCTTGTAGGTGTCTTTTTGTCCAATCATTAACCCATGTACAGTCAGAAGCTTTTAATTTTGATATGGCTTCTCTTTGAGGTAATAAATAACGCTTAAACATTCCAGCACCAGTTCTAATTTGCAGTATTTGTTCACGAAATTTTATATCATGCGTTGTTATAACCCTTTCTTCTAGATCATCAATTTTTTCACTTAAAGAGTAAAGATATGGAGAAGTAGTATGCAAAATTTGATAAGTTAAATTGTATAAAAATTCGCCAGAGTTTTTTATCAATTTACCACTTTCAATTTGTTTTTTTAATTCTTGAGCCGCATTAGATTCACGCCTTTGAACAGTTATAACTCTTGTTTCATCAATCCATATTCTGATTGAAGTCATATCACCTATTTGAGAATCTTCACTTAAATTCACTTCTCTTAAAATTATCAAAAGCCCATTATTAATTTCCATTGCCCTTGGACGGGTTTCTTCAGCAAGAAGAGCATCAATGATTAAATGATCCAAATAAGATACTTCTCTCTCTAACCATTTCTTGGAATATTTATCATTAGCATCAAGATGAACCCAAGATAAAGAATCATTTTTTAACTCTTCAGCAATAACGGCTTTATCAATTTTAAATGCCTTACCTTCATTAAAAGAATAAGCAAAAACAATATGATGTTTAGTCATAAATTAATTTTATTTATATTTCCTTTTTCCAGAAACGATGTTCAAAGCTTCAACTCCAAGAGTAAAGAACAAGGCAAAATACAAATAACCTTTTGCAATATGTAAGTTAAATCCATCAGCAAGCAATATTACACCAATCATAAATATGAATGCTAAAGCTATAATTTTAAGTGAAGGATAAGTTGATAAAAATCTGCTTATATGCTCTGAAGCAAGTAACATCACAATCATTGATATTACAATTGCTACAATCATGATTTGAATATTATTTGGTAAATTATGAGTAACTCCAACTGCTGTAATTATAGAATCAAAAGAAAAAACAAAATCAATCACACTTATTTGAACAATTGCAGCAACCAAAGAATCTTTAATTTTTATATTTTCTGATTTTTCATCATGCTTAGCGCCAAAAGTATCATTGAAAATTTCAATTCCACTTTTAACTATCAAGAATAAACCACCTGCAATTAATAAAATATCTTTCCATGAAAGGCTTAAATTAAGAAATTCAATAACTGGTTTTGTCAAACTCATTATGAAAGACAAAGTGCATAGCATCACCACTCTTATTGCCAAAGCCATTGAAAGACCAAATATTCTGGCTTTTTTACGCAAATTATCTGGTAATTTATGCACTGCAATTGCAATAAAAATTAAGTTATCAATTCCTAATATAATTTCTAGGATAGTAAGAGTTATAAGATTTAGTAAAACGTCGTAACTAAAAAATTCCATAATATTTATAATGATATTAGTTTTTTATTATAAAAAAAATTGAGAATTGGCTGAATATTAAAACCTAAAATTGCGTGATAATTTCCATTAACACTTTTAAACAAATATTTTCCTAAAGATTCATACTTGTAGCTTCCTGCGCTACCCCAAGATTTATCTTTCTGAACATAGTTTTTAATCTCATCATCAGATAATTTTCGCATTCTTAGCTTTGCTTTAGAAAAATTTTTAAAAATTATTTTTCCTTTATAAGCAACAACAACTGCGTTATTTTGGAAGTGAATTTGATTATTTAACTTCTTAAGTTGTAAAAATGCTTCTTTTTCATCAACAGATTTTGAAATTTCTAAATCACCAATTGAGCAAACCTGATCAGAACCTATTACATAAGAATCTGGAAATTTCTTACTGATAGATAAAGCTTTTCCACAGGCAAGTTGGATTGCTTTTTCTTTTGAAGAAATAGACTGCAACTTTTTCTTTTCTTTTTCCTCATCAAAATCTGGAGAAATATCTTCGAATTTCAATCGACAATCGCTTAGAATTGCTTTTCTGATTTTTGAAGTTGAAGCCAGAATTATATGACAATTTTGCTGTAACAGCATTTAGAAATTAGAATTAATTGAAATCATCGATAAAAATTTCTGCTCCACATCGGCTTTTTTAAAATCACCTAACATTCTCTTGGTAATTGTAGTAGTTTCAGTTTTGTGTATTCCCCTAGTTGTCATGCATTGATGTTTTGCATCAATTAATACAGCAACTCCTTTTGGTTTTAAAACTTTGTTTATTGTATCTGCTATTTGAGCAGTCATTGTTTCTTGTGTTTGCAATCTTTTACTAAAAAGATCCAGTAATCTTGCAATTTTACTAATTCCAACAACTTTTTTATCTGGAATATATGCAATATGAGCTTTACCTATAAAAGGCACCATATGATGTTCACAATGAGATTCCATACGCATGTTTTTTAACAAAACAATATCGTTATATCCTTCTACTTCTTCAAAAGTTTTTCCTAAAACTTCTTCTGGATTAACATCATAACCTGAAAAAAACTCACGATAAGCGTTAACAACTCTTTTTGGAGTTTCAAGCAAGCCTTCACGTTCTGGATTATCACCTGCCCAAGCAATTAAAACCTTCACTGCTGCTTCAGCTTCCTTAATTGATGGACGAGCTATTTTTTTAACTTGTTTTACTGATTTTTTCATTATCTATAGAAGTTGTGAATTATAATGCTTTGATAAGTTTATAGAACTGAAATATTAGAGAACAAAGTTATTAAATACAAATAATTTTAAAAAAGAAACAAGTTTGCCAAAATTGGTTTCAATTCTGTTGAATTATAAAAAGCTGTGAATAAATTCTTAACATGTCTTTTGATAATTGGAGAATCTTACTCAAATTTAAGACACCACGAAATCAATTTAATTATTTTTAGGAGCTCTATGAAAAAAAACCTCATAAT
This sequence comes from uncultured Rhizobium sp., assembly GCA_964513555.1. Classification (GTDB taxonomy): domain Bacteria; phylum Pseudomonadota; class Alphaproteobacteria; order Rickettsiales; family UBA1997; genus UBA2645. Next base: position 4,310 of record CAZENB010000051.1, read on the forward strand.
ATTAACAGCATTTTTTACACTATTATCTTCTAATGCTTCTGCTGGATTAATTGCAGTATTGGATGTTGAAAAAATTGTTAAAGAATCTGCAGCAATGCGTGACATTCAGGGAAAAGTAAGCAAACAACAAGAAAAATATCAAAAAGAAGTTGATAAAAAACAAAAAGAATTAGAAGCAGAACAAAAAAAGCTTGAAGGCAAGAAAAATATTTTAGCTAAAGACGCTTTTGAAAAAGAAGTAAAGGCTTTTGAAACAAAGGTTGATGGCTTAAAAGAAATGGTTGATAAAAAACAAGGAAGTTTAAAAAAAGCTTCTGTTGATGCTATGGGAAAAGTAAATGAAGAAGTTAAATTAATCATTGCCGATCTTTCTAAAGAAAAAGATTTAGACTTAATCATTGCTGCTGGACAAACTTTGTTCTACAAAGACGAAATGGACATTTCTGAAGAAGTTCTAAAAAGACTTAATAAAAAAGTTACAAAAATTAATGTAAAATTTGAGTAGTATTTTTAAGATAAATTAAGTAAAAAAGGGTCGCTAAAAACGACCCTTTTTTTATGCGTTAAATAAAACTAAGGGATAAAAATAAGTTTTAACAAAAAGCGAAGTTTTCAGGAATTAAAAAATTAATTAAGAGTGTTCATACATCTAAAAACTCACACAACCTACTCTCTTTGTAAAGGTGCAATTAAAATTCCAGATTTAGTTAAAAAAGCAGTATTAGAAAAAATGCCTGCTGTGGGAATTTCAGATTGCTCCAATCTTTTTGCTGCTCTTGAATTTTCTTCAACTTGCAAAAAATCAGGAATTCAACCAATACTTGGATGCGAAATTTTAGTTGATTTTGAACTACAAGAAAATAAAAACCTTTCTAACCTAGATATTGAGGAATCTTTGGCAAAATTTCCTTTAATTGCCACTAACGAAGAAGGTTATAAAAACCTAATGTCTTTGGTAAGCCACAGCTATCTAAATCGTAAAAGCGGAATTTCACCACATATTAGCTTTAATTTACTCAAAAATCATTCAAAAGGCTTAATTGCCTTATCTGGAAACATAAATGGAATTATTGGAAAACTTATAGTTTCTAACCAAGACAAAAAACTGGAATCTGTCATATCCGAATTGTTGAATACTTTCGGCAAAGACAACTTTTACATAGAACTTTGTCGTCATAATATTAAAGAAGAAGATCAACTAGAAGATAAATTCATCGAAATTGCTTTTAAAAACTCAATTCCTTTAGTTGCAACAAATGATATTTATTTTTTAGATGAAGATATGTTTGAAGCGCAAGATATTCTGACTTGCGTTGGTGAAGGTAAAACTTTTCTTGAACCAAATAGAAAAAGAAACTCTAAAGAACAATATTTTAAAAGCTCTGAAGAAATGATAGAGCTTTTTTCTGATATTCCTGAAGCAATAGAAAATACTGTAAATATTGCTAAAAAATGTCATATCATGGCTTTTGAAAGGCCACCAACTCTTCCAAAATTTAATAGTTCTGAAAATTTTGACGAATCAGAAGAACTAAACACACAAGCAAAAGAAGGTCTAAAATTAAGACTAAAAAGAAAATTTGAAATTGAAGAAATTGATTTAGTAAAACAAAAAGAAATTGAAGAAGATTATTTCAAACGCATTGATTTTGAGCTTTCAGTTATTATTAAAATGAACTTCTCAGGTTACTTTTTAATTGTATCAGATTTCATAAAATGGGCAAAAAACAATCAAATACCAGTTGGACCAGGAAGAGGATCTGGTGCTGGATCAGTTGTTGCTTGGGCTTTACAAATCACAGATCTTGATCCAATTCGCTTCGGTTTGCTTTTCGAACGTTTTTTAAATCCAGATCGTGTTTCAATGCCCGATTTTGATATTGATTTTTGTCAATCAAGACGAGATGAAGTTATTGACTACGTTCAAAATAAATATGGCTCTGATTATGTTGCTCAAATTATAACTTTTGGAAAACTACAAGCACGTGCTGTTTTAAAAGATGTTGGACGAGTTTTACAAATGCCTTACAATCAGGTTGACAGAATCTGCAAACTAATTCCATTTAACGCAATTGAGGCTGTTACTTTAGAAAAAGCCATTGAAATGGATAAAGATTTTCAAAATGCAATTAGGGAAGATGCGCAAATTAACAAATTGGTAAATATTGGTCTAAAGTTAGAGGGTCTTAATCGTCATGCTTCAACACATGCCGCAGGTGTTGTAATTGGTGACAAACCACTACATGAAATTTGTGCTCTTTACAATGATGAAGGATCAAGCATGCCTGCTGTCGGTTATTCAATGAAATATGCTGAAAGCGCTGGTCTTGTAAAATTTGACTTTTTGGGTTTAAAAACTCTTACAACAATTTCAGAAACAGTTAAGTTAATTGAAAAAAATCGTGGTATTAAAATTGATATTTCAAATATTCGTCTTGATGACAAAGAAACTTTCGAAATGCTTGCAGTTGGTGATTCAATAGGAGTTTTCCAAATAGAGTCTTCTGGAATGCGTTCAGTACTACGTCAAATGAAGGCAGATAAAATTGAAGATATTATTGCACTTATTTCACTTTATCGTCCTGGTCCAATGGACAATATACCAACATATATTCGTCGTAAACATGGTGAAGAAAAAATTGAATACCCTCACCCACTTTTAGAGAATACTTTAAAAGAAACTTATGGAGTAATTGTTTATCAAGAACAAGTTATGGAAATTGCCAAAGTTCTTGCGGGTTATAGTCTTGGAGCAGCAGATTTACTTCGTCGTGCTATGGGTAAAAAAATTAAAGAAGAAATGGATCAACAACGAGCAATTTTTGTTGAAGGCGCTATGAAAAATGGTGTTGAAAAAAACCAAGCAAGTGAAATTTTTGACCTTGTTGACAAATTTGCAGGTTATGGTTTCAACAAATCACACGCTGCTGCTTATGCTTTAATTTCTTATCAGACAGCTTATTTGAAAGCACATTTTTTACCAGAATTTTTAACTGCTTCAATCAACCTAGAAATCGATAATACAGATAAAATTAACATTTTCTTACAGGTAGCTAAAAGCCATAAAATTCCTGTTTTACCACCAAGTATAAATGATAGCGAAGCCTATTTTAGTGTGGAGAGAATTAATTAAAGAATTATTATAAATGATCAAAAAACACCGCATTTACATTGATGAAGTTGGAAATCCAGATTTAAAAAACTCCTATGATTTAAATCATAGGTTTTTATGTCTTTCTGGAGTTATTTTTGACCTAGAATATGTTTTAACAACATTTCAACCTCAGCTTGAAAAACTGAAAGAAAAATATTTTGAACATCACCCAGATGAACCAACTATTTTTCATCGTAAGGAATTAATTTCCAAAGAAGAAAAATTTTCCGTTTTAAAAAATCCAAGCCTCGAAGAATCTTTCAACCAAGAACTTTTGACTCTGCTAAAAAATTGGAATTTCCAAATAATTGCCGCAATTATTGATAAAAAAGAATTTTGTGATCTTTATCCAAGATGGGTTAAAGATCCTTATCATCTGTGTCTTGAAACTATTTTAGAACGTTATCGTCTTTTCTTGAAAACGGAAAAAACAGTTGGAGATATGATGATTGAATCAAGAGGTGGTAAAGAAGATTTACGACTAAAAAAATCTTTTAGGGATTTGATGGATAATGGAACATCATTCTTAACACCTGCAGATTTTAGCAGTTACATTACGTCAAAAGAACTGAAAATTAAAAATAAAACTGCTAATATAGCTGGTTTACAACTTTCTGATTTATTAGCTCATTCAGTCAGAAGGTACGGATTTGAAAGATTGTGGAATATTAAAGAGAATAAAAGAACTTTTTCTGATGAAGTGATCTCAATTTTAGTAAAAGAAAATAAAATCTTTAACTATAAAGGAAAAATTAACGGATTTGGAATAAAAAAACTTCCGTAGCTTGGTTATAAAAAAAGCCTTACGAATTAATTCGTAAGGCTTCAAGGGTAAACCCTCCACCTCCACTTAAGTGGATTGGTATTTATTATATGTGTAATTATAGTTTTTTTCAAGTTAAATTATTCAAAAATTTTTAGTAGTGGATTACAAAGTAAAATTAAAACAAATAAAAGAATCATGCTCTCTTGTTAGAACACCACAAGATGCACAAGGCTTCTTAATAGCGCAGATCGCAAATAATTTTTTAAAAAATGACTTAGTTTTTGTTGCTGAAAACGATGCACAAATGGAAGTTTTGCAAAAACAGTTATTATTTTTTTCTGAGCATCAAGATTACGAAATTCTGAATTTCTATGCTTGGGATTGCTTACCTTATGATCGTTCTTCACCAAAACCAGTAATTGCATCAAACCGAATAAAAACTCTTTATAAACTTGCAACACGCTCAGAAAGTAAAAGATTTTTTATTATTACTTCAGTTAATTCAATTTTACAAAAAACAATTCCTCAAAGCCAAATTCAAAATTTTGGTCTTTACTTACAAGTTGGTAGTAAAAATTCACTAAATCAAATTGCAGAATTTTTAATAAATAAAGGATATAACCGCATGTCTTGTGCTAATTCTGTTGGTGAATTTGCAATGCGTGGTGGAATTATTGATATCGTTCTTGAAAGTGCTGGAGATTTAATTGGGTATAGAATTGATTTTTTTGGTGATGAAGTTGAATCAATAAAAACATTTGATCCCATAACACAACTTAGTGAAGAAAGTGTAAAATCTGTAGAAATTTTACCAAGCAGTGAAGTTATCTTGAATAAGAAAACTATTGAAAATTTTCGTCAGAAATATCGTCAAAGTTTTGGTTCAGCAATTGATGATCAAATTTATAGCGCAATTTCAGATTATAGACAACATAATGGAATGGAACATTATTTGCCGTTTTTTTATGAAGAAAATTTAGTTGATATTTTTTCTTACTTAAAAAGTCCGGTTATCTTTTCTGATAGTAAAATTTTAACTCAAGCTCAGCAAAGAGAGGAAATTGTAGATGAGTATTACAACGCTAGAATTGTAGAGAATAAGATAAAAAATGGCACAATCTATAATGCCATAAAATCTGATTTTTTATATTTAAAAACTGATGAAATTAAATCAATACTACAAAAAAATATTCATATTGAATTTAATCAATTTGAAGAATCTGACAAAAACAAAAGAATTATAGATTTAGAAATAAAACCAACTCCTGATTTTGCTCTTGCTGGGCGAGCCAATTCAAAAGATCCAATCAATTTAATGAATGAGTTTATAAACTCGTTGTTAATAAAAGTTAAAATAGCTTGTTTATCTGAAGGATTCAAAGACAGAATAAGTAAAATTTTGTTCGATTACGGAGTAAATTGTCAGGAAGTGGGGACTTTTAGCGAGTCAAATTCTGTAAGTAATAAAAAAACATCTATTTTTGTTTTACCTTTAAATCACGGTTTTTACACAACAGACTTTATTTTGATTGGTGAGCAAGCAATTTTTGGCGAAAAAGTTGTTCGCAAAAAAAATAACAAAGCTGCTTCACAAAGATTGCTTGAAGAGGGTTTAACTATACAAATTGGTGAACTTGTGGTTCATCGTGATCATGGTATCGGTAAATTTGATGGGATTCACACAATAACAGCAAGCTCTATCAAAACCGACATGATTAAAGTCATTTATGGCGGTAACGATACTCTTTTTGTACCAGTTGATGATATAAATTTAATTTCTCGCTATGGAGCTGATAACCCACTTATTCAACTTGATAGATTAGGAGTTGCTGCATGGAAAAATCGTCGTGAAAAAGTAAAAAAGAAAATTAAAGTTGCAGCAGAAGAACTTTTAAAAATTGCTGCTGCACGTCACTTAAGAAAAGCAAATATATTCATTCCAGAACAGCATTTTTATGATGAATTTAAAGCAAGATTTGGTTTTGTTGAAACTCAAGATCAGTTGCGTGCAATTGAAGAATTAGAAGAAGATTTGGCTAAAGGGTCACCTATGGATCGTTTAATTTGTGGTGATGTTGGTTTTGGCAAAACTGAAGTTGCTTTAAGAGCTGCTGCAATTGTTGTAAGTGATAATAAAAAAACACAAGTTGCAGTTATTACTCCAACAACTTTACTTTGTCGTCAACATTATAAAAATTTTTTAAAACGCTTTGAAGGCACTGGTATCAAAGTTGCTCAACTTTCAAGACTTGTTAGTGCTGGAAACTCAAAAACAACGAAAGAAGAAATTGAAGATGGTAAAGTTGATATAATTGTTGGAACCCATTCACTTTTACAAAAAAACATCAAATTTAAAAATTTGGGCTTAGCAATTATCGATGAAGAACAGCATTTTGGAGTTGCGCAAAAAGAACGAATTAAAGAACTACGTAATGAAGTGCATATTTTAACTCTTTCGGCAACACCAATTCCTAGAACATTACAAATGTCTCTGACTGGCGTTAAAGATTTAAGTTTAATTGCTACTCCTCCGCTTGATAGAATTGCTGTTAGAAACTTTGTTATGCCTTATGACTCCGTTATTACTCGTGAAGCAATAATGCGAGAATATAACAGAGGTGGAAAAACTTTTTTTGTTGTTCCAAGAATTAGTGATATTGAAGATATGGAACCTAGATTAAAAATTCTTCTTCCAGAACTTAAAATTACTCATGCACATGGTCAAATGACACCAAATCAACTTGACCAAATTATGAACGATTTTGTTGATGGTAAAATTGACGTATTACTTTCAACCACAATTATTGAGTCAGGAATTGATATCAGTGATGCCAATACAATGATAATTTATAAAGCTGAAATGTTTGGTCTTGCTCAACTTTATCAACTTCGTGGACGTGTTGGACGCGGTAAAATTAGAGCTTATTCTTACTTCATGCTAGACAATAGAAAAAAACTATCAGACGAATCAAGAAGGAAATTGGAAGTTATGCAAAATCTTGATTCTTTAGGAGTTGGTTTTTCAGTTGCCTCTCATGATATGGATATTAGAGGAAGCGGTAATTTACTTGGAGATGAACAATCAGGTCACATCAAAGAAACAGGAGTAGAACTTTATCAACAAATGCTTTTAGAAACAATTGAAGAACTTAAAAACACTAACCAGAACAGCAACTTAATTTCTTCTATAAACTTAGATCAAGAATTTTCAGTAACAATTAAACTTGGAATTTCTTTATTAATTCCAGAAAAATATATAGAAGATTTAAGCTTAAGAATGAGTTTTTACAAAAAAATTGCTCTTGTAAAAAATAGCGATGCTCAAGACGAAATCATTAACGAGCTAAATGATCGTTTTGGAAAAATTCCGCAAGAGGTTCACAATTTAATTGAGGTTGCCAAATTAAAGTGGTTTTGCAAAAAGATTGGCGTTGAAAGAATGGAAATTGCACAATGTGGAATAGTTATAAGCTTTAAGGATAACAAATTTTCTAAACCAGATAATTTGTTACAAATGGTCTTTTCTAGTAAAAACCAAATCAAGTTACATCAAGGTCATAAAATTCTTTTTATGTGCAATATTAGTTCTGAATTAGAAAAAATTAATTCTGCACAAAAAATTATCCAAAAACTTGAAACATTAATTCAGTAATAAATAACTCAGAACAAAAAAGTTGGCAAGAAATTGGCAATCAAAGCTTCATCAAAAAAGATTAATCTTTTCCGCAAGAAGATAAAGAAAAAGAGGAAGAGGAATTTCAAATTAATAATGACAAAGTTAAGAAAGTTATAGCAACTTTAAAAAAAGTTATTTTCCTAAAAAACAATCAACAAAGAAATTTAGGCAAGGAAATTGGCGGACTTGAAACAAAAAAATCCGATAGTTTATCTTCAGAAGATATTTGGGATAATGGGACTGTTGAATCTGAAAATTTTGCGTAACAAAATTTAGTTTTTTTAATTTTTGTTAAATTATTAAAAAATCCGATAATTTTTTGAGTATTTTTTGCAGTTTTTGGTAAAAAATTTTTGTAATTCTGGGATATTTGGTCATTTTGGACGCAAATATCCCTTGTTTTGGGTTGTTTTTGGTGGATAAATTTCATTTAAAACTACCATCCTATTTAAATTATGAGAAA
>CAZENB010000052.1:0-11803 GCA_964513555.1 uncultured Rhizobium sp.
TGTGGGAAAGTTTAGTTGGAATTAATTAAGAGTATAGATTTATGTTTTGGTATAGATTCAAAAGTCCAAAGCAATAAACAAATTTCGACAATAAAAACTTAAAATTGATAACCTTTTCAAGAAAAAAGCCGCTAAAATTAAAATTGCGAACAAGGATTTAAATGAACAAGTTTGGAATCGAACCTAAAGCATCTGCAAAGCGGTGCAAAATAAAATTTGTTGGTTTGTCGGAGAGATTTAATGGTGAGCACGGTTGGAATCGAACCAACGACAACCTCATTAAAAGTGAGGTGCTCTACCGACTGAGCTACGTGCTCGTAAAAAGCGAAAATGCTAGAAACGAGCACCATATTAAAATTGAAAAATTGTAAATTGCAAGATAATTTTGTGGAAATTATCAATTGATTGTCTAAATCTTTACTAGAAAAATGAAAAACAATTTAAATTAAAAAATGTCCAATCAAGTTCTTACAATAATTCCGGTGCGTCTTGCGTCAACTCGTTTACCCAACAAACCGCTAGCCTATATATGCGGTAAAACGATGATTCACAGGGTTTACGAACAAGCTTTGAAAGCAAATTTAGGTGATGTTATAATTGCTTGCGATGGAGAAGAAATTGCTGCAGAAGCAAAAAAAATTGGAGCAAAATTTTTTATAACTAATCCAAAACTCCCTTCTGGAACTGACAGAATATATGCTGCTTTTAAAGAAAATTCTAATAAAAACTATGACGTTGTTGTAAACTTACAAGGAGATCTACCAAATATTGATCCAGAAGTTATAAGATCAGCAGCTCATACAGCTTTAAAAAATGATTGCGATATTGCAACTGTTGCATCAAGAATAAAAGATAAAAATGAAATTGCTAATCCAAATGTAGTGAAAATTGCAATTGCTTTCAAGGATGAAAATTCTGGGAAAGCTCTATATTTTTCACGCTGCCCTATCCCACACTCCAAAAATAATGATGCTGATTTTTACCATCATATTGGAATTTATGCTTATAAAACTTCAGCTTTAGAAAAGTTTGTACAACTTTCACCATCAAAACTAGAACTACGTGAAAGTTTAGAACAACTAAGAGCTTTAGAAAATGATATGAAAATTTTTGTCAAAATTGTTGATACTCATCCTCTTTCAGTTGATACTAAAGAAGATCTAGAAGTTGTAACCAAAGTTATTTCTGGCAATTAATTTATGGAAAAAAAGAAGTCACCCAAGAAAGTTATTGGATGGAAAGAGTGGTTTAATCTTGAATGCCTTGGCCTTCCAGCAATCAAAGGAAAAATTGACACTGGTGCAAAAACTTCTTCTTTGCACGCTTTTAACATCGAAAATTTTTATATTGAAGATGTTGAATATGTAAAATTTGATCTTCATCCTTTACAAAAAAACAAAACTCTTGAACGCAGATGTATTGCTCGCGTTATTGATCACAGAATGGTTTGCGATTCTGGAGGCAAAAAAGAAAAAAGACCAGTAATTGAGTCAGAATTATCAATTGGCGAGATAAAAATGACTATAGAAATTACTCTTGCGAATCGTGATTCTATGGCTTTTAGAATGCTTCTTGGACGCGATGCTGTAAAACAAGGAAAATTCTTAGTGGATGTTTCTCGTTCTTTCTTACAGGGCAAAATTAAAAAAAGCAAAATTCTAAATCTATATCGCAAAACAAAAAGTAAAGTGGATCCAAGATCTTGTGTATGAAATTAAAAAAATAATCAAATCAGAATTTCTGATTATGAATTTTTATTATAAGTAAAACCAAATGCTGTAATTAATCTGTATTGCAGCAAAAATTTTAAGTTAAATTTTTAGAAGAAATAATAGTATCAAATTAATTTATGAAAATAGCTCTTTTAGCTTCAAATCCGAATCTTTATTCTAACAAAAGAATTATGGAGGCTGCTACAAATCGTGGACACCAAGTTGAATTCTTAAATGTTGCTGATTGTTATGTTAAAGTTGCAAACCAAGCTTCAGAAATTTTTTATCTTGATGACCGAAAACTAGAAAATATTGATTTCATTATTCCAAGAATCAAACCTGCCATGACTTTTTATGGATCAGCAATTATTAGACAATTTGAAGTACTGGACGTTCCTTGCCTTAACCGCTCTGATGCTATAACAACAGCTCGTGATAAATTTCATTCTTTACAAATTTTAGCAAAACACGGACTTGGAATTCCAACAACCAGCTTTGCAAATTCTTCTTACGAAACTTCAAAACTTATCAAACTAGTTGATGGAGCGCCTTTAGTTGTAAAGTTACTAGAAGGAACAAAAGGTGTTGGAGTTGTTTTAGCTGATAATAAAAATGCTGCAGAAAGTGTTATAAACGCTTTTCGTAGTTTGAAAGCTGATATTTTAGTACAAAATTACATCAAAGAGTCCAAAGGACATGATTTAAGATGTTTTGTAATTGGTGATCAAGTTGTAGCATCAATGCAAAGACAAGCTGCTGAAGGAGAATTTCGTGCAAATGTACATTTAGGTGCAAAAGCAATAGAAATTGAAATTACTAAAGAAGAAAGAGAAATGGCAATCAAAGCCGCTAAAGTAATTGGATTAGACGTTGCCGGAGTTGATATGGTAAGATCAAAAATGGGTCCAAAAATTTTGGAAGTAAATTCTTCTCCGGGACTTGAAGGAATTGAAGGAGCAACAAATGTTGCAATTGCTGAAAAAATGATTGAACATATTGAAAAATTGAAATCTTAAGCAATTAAAAAATGAAAAAAATTGATGCTAAAAAACTCTTTAACAAAGAATGGGAATTTTTAACAGGGGCTGCAAATATAACACAAGTTCCAAATTATCGTAACCCTGAAGTTGCTTTTATTGGCGCTTCAAATGTTGGTAAATCAAGCATAATAAATGCTCTTTTAAGCAAAAAAATTGCTATTGTTTCTTCAACTCCAGGAAGAACTCGTCAACTTAACTTTTTTATCAGCGATAAAGATTCTCCAACTAGTTTAGTATTAATTGATATGCCAGGTTATGGTTTTGCTAAAGCTGGAAAGAAACATATAGAAAGTTGGCAAAAAACTAGTTTTGAATTTCTTGCCAAAAGATCTAATCTGCAAAGAGTATTTTTATTGATCGACCCAATTAAAGGACTAAAGGAATCAGACAAAGATATTATAAATATGTTCAACACTTTGGCTGTCAGCTTTCAAATTGTTTTAACAAAAGTTGATAAGTTAAAAAGTGAAGAAGTTACTAAGGTTGAAAATCAAATCAATCAGGCTGCTAAAAAATGGCCAGCAATTTATCCAAAAATTATTAAAACTAGTTCTTTACAAAAAACTGGAATCCATGAACTACAAGATTCTATCGTTGAAATATTAAGTTTTTTATGAAAATTTTCTTAGTAATTTTATTAACCAACATAGTTGTAATTTTTTTGATGATATTGTTGAATTCAGCAAGCTACAAAGATAAAACTAGAGAGAGGGATAAATTAATCATCAACCCTAAGTTATAGATTGCTAAGTCACACTTAGTGGTTCTCGCAATGACGAATTTTGCATTCTTGTCTTCTAACAATTACTAGAAGCCCAAAATGCGAGGTGAAAAGCCATAAAAACCAATTTGTAAATTTGCTATTTAAAATAAAAATGACAAAAACTAAAAAACTATCAGTAAAAAGTTCTGTTAAAATAGAAGAAAAAAACTCGGGACAAAATCTTACTCCAAAACAAATAGTAGAAGAATTAAATCGCTATATTGTTGGACAAAGTGATGCAAAAAAAGCTGTGGCAATTTCACTTAGAAATCGTTATCGCAGAAAATTAGTCGAAAGTCCTTTGCGTGAAGACATTGTACCAAAAAATATTTTAATGGTTGGTCCAACTGGCGTTGGAAAAACCGAGATTGCTCGTCGCCTTGCAAAACTTGCTAATGCTCCTTTTATCAAAGTTGAAGCAACTAAATTTACCGAAGTAGGTTATGTTGGACGTGATGTTGACTCAATTATTCGTGATTTAGTTGAAGTAGCAATTAAAACACTAAAAAATGAAGTTAAAAAAGAAGTTTTAGAGAAAGCTGAAAAACATGCTAAGAAACGAGTATTAAAAGCATTAATTGGAGAAAGTGCATCCGACGAAACAAAAGAAAAATTTTCTCAAATGCTTGATAATCAAGAATTAAAAGATCGTGAAATTGAAATTGAAATTGCTGACAATGGCAATTCTTTTTCTAACACATTTGACATTCCTGGTGGTCAAGTTGGAATGATAAATATTACAGAAATGCTTGGCAAAGCAATAGGTTCATCAAAAACCAAGAAATCCAAGATGAATGTAGAAGATGCGATGAAAACAATCATTGATGAAGAATCAGAGAAAATGATTGATGAAGAAAAAATCATCAAAAAAGCTGTGAAATCGGTTGAAAATGATGGAATTGTTTTCATAGACGAAATTGATAAAATCTGCGTACGCAGCTCTGTAAAAGGTGGCGATGTAAGCCGCGAAGGAGTACAACGTGACTTGCTTCCAATGGTTGAAGGAACAACTGTCACTACTAAATATGGCTTAATAAAGACTGATCATATTTTATTTATTGCATCAGGTGCATTTCATATTGCAAAACCTTCTGATTTACTTCCTGAGCTACAGGGGCGTTTTCCAATTCGTGTTCAATTAAAACCATTAACTGAAGCTGATTTGGTACGAATTCTAACAGAACCAGAATCAAGCTTAATTAAACAATATGTAGCACTTCTTAAAGTAGAGAATGTGACATTAGAATTTACAGATGAAGGTATTAAAGAAATTGCCAGAATTGCTCATAAAGTTAATGCAGAAGTTGAAAATATTGGAGCTCGTAGACTTCACACTCTTTTAGAAAAGATCTTGGAAGATGTAAGTTTTGAAGCAAGCGATATGAAAAATGGTTCAATTGTTAAAATTGACATTGCTTACGTTGATTCACATTTAGGTGATTTAGTTTCTAGCAAAACAGATTTATCTAAGTTTATTTTGTAATTCATTTTTACAATTAGTTGTTCTGATTTTTTTATTTAATCATAAGCCAAAGGCAGATATAGGTTAAACTTCGAACAAAATTACTGAAATGTTTAGATAATAATTTTTAGAAAAAATTCTATAACTCAACATAACAGAATATAATATTTTTAATTTATTTTTATGATACCTCGTTACTCAAGACCTGAAATGACAGCAATTTGGTCACAAGAAAACAAATACCAAATTTGGTTTGATATTGAAATTTATGCACTAGAAGCACTTGAACAAATAAAAATTGCACCAAGCGGTACTGCTGCAAGAATTCGTGAAAATTTCATAAAATCAGGTGGTAAATTCAATTCTGCTCGAGTTGATGAAATTGAATCTGTAACCAAACATGACGTAATTGCATTTTTGACTCACTTAGCAGAACTGGTTGGAGAAAACTCACGTTTTATTCACTTTGGAATGACAAGTTCTGATGTTCTTGACACTTGCTTATCAAAACAGCTTTCTCAAGCATCTGATATTTTAATTAACGATTTAGAAAGACTTTTAGCAGCAATTAAGAAACGCGCTTTTGAACATAAAAACACTGTTTGCGTTGGAAGATCTCATGGAATTCATGCTGAACCAGTAACTTTTGGTTTAAAGTTAGCACGCTTTTATGCTGAATTTGAAAGAAATTTGAAACGTTTAAAAGAAGCAAAAAAAGAGATTTCCGTTTGTGCAATTTCTGGTGCAGTTGGAACATTTGCCAATGTTGATCCTATGGTGCAAAAATATGTCGCTGAAAAATTAAATTTAGATGAAGAACCTGTTTCTAGCCAAATTATTCCAAGGGATCGCCACGCTGCATTCTTTGCAACATTAGGCGTCATCGCTTCATCTATTGAAAACTTAGCAATTGAAATTCGTCACTTGCAAAGAACAGAAGTTTTGGAAGCAGAAGAATTTTTCTCAAAAGGCCAAAAAGGCAGTTCAGCAATGCCTCACAAAAGAAATCCTGTTTTAAGTGAAAACTTGACTGGTCTGGCACGCATTGTAAGAAGTGCCACCATTCCTGCAATGGAAAATGTTGCATCTTGGCATGAACGCGACATCTCACACTCTTCAGTTGAAAGAATGATTGGACCAGACTCTACAATTACTCTTGATTTTGCATTGAATCGCTTGGTTGGATTAGTTGAGAATTTAACTGTATATGAAAAAAACATGCAGAAAAATTTGGACAAATTAGGTGGCTTAGTTTTCTCACAAAGAGTTCTTTTATCTTTAATTGATGAAGCAGGAATAAGCCGCGAAGATGCCTACAAAATTGTACAAACAAATGCCATGAAAATTTGGGCAGGAGAGTCAAACAGTTTCTTAGATTTGTTAAAACAAGATAGTCAAGTAGTTGAAAAACTTGGGCTGTCAAAATTAGAAAGTCTTTTCGATATTTCATATCATACAAAAAATATTGACCATATATTCAAACAGGTTTTTGGTGTATAATTTTGACGTTGTAATTATTGGAGCTGGTGCTGCGGGCTTAATGTGCGCAGCCACCTCTAGCGTCCGTGGTCGTAAAGTTTTATTACTTGACCATGCTAAGTCAGTTGGTGAAAAAATCCGCATTTCAGGTGGTGGCAGATGCAACTTTACCAATATAAATGTTTCTGATAAAAATTTTCTTTCACAAAATTCTCATTTCTGTGTTTCAGCTTTGAAACGCTTTACTTCGCAAGATTTCATTTTTTTAGTCAAAAAACACCAAATTGCTTTTCATGAAAAAACTTTGGGACAACTTTTTTGTGATAATTCATCAAAAGAAATTATTGAAATGCTGTTGAAAGAATGTGATTTGGGAGGAGTAAAAATATGGCTCGAAACTAAAGTTGATGAAATAAAACAATCTCGTCATCCTGAGCGCAGCAAAGGATCTCAGAAAATTTTACTCCGAGAACAATCTACTGAGATCCTTCGCTACGCTCAGGATGAGGTGACGAATGCTCAGGATAACAGTTTTAATTTCACTCTTCAAACCAGCAAAGGAAATGTTTCTTGTCAATCTTTGGTAATTGCAACTGGCGGACTTTCAATACCTAAAATGGGCGCGACTGGTTTTGGATATGAAATTGCTCGTCAATTTGGCATAAAAATAACTCAAACTTATCCCGCTTTAGTTCCATTTACATTTGAAGAAAAATTACTGGAAAAAACCAAATTACTTTCGGGAATTTCAGTTCCTGCAAATGTTTCTTGCAATAAAGTATCTTTTCGTGAAGCAATTTTATTTACACACCGTGGAATCAGTGGACCAGCTATTCTACAAATTTCTTCTTACTGGAAACATGGCGAAAAAATTACTGTAAATTTAGCTCCAGAAATCGATATTTATTCAATACTAACTGAAGAGAAAAAAATTAAACCAAAACAAGAAATTCAAACTTTCTTATCACAATTTCTACCCAAAAATTTAGCCGATTTTTTTGCCCAAGAAATTAATCATAGAGGAAATTTAGCTGATCTATCAAATCAAAAAATCAGAGAAATTGCCAATTCAATAAACAGCTGGATCTTTATTCCATCAGGCACAGAAGGCTATGCTAAAGCAGAAGTAACTTTGGGTGGTGTTGATGTAAATGAAATTTCGTCAAAAACTTTTGAAAGCAAAAAAGTGCCAAATTTATTTTTTATTGGTGAAGTTCTTGATGTAACTGGTTGGCTTGGAGGATATAATTTTCAGTGGGCTTGGGCAAGTGGCAAGGCATCCGGAGAAGCTGTCTGAAACTGACGTTTAAATTTATTACAAAATAAAAATTGTTTCATCAAAACTGTAATTGCGACCACTAAAACTAGTAAGTCGCAATTCATATTATCAAAAACTATCTGTTTTTTTGATCCCAAAAAATTAGAACCATTTTTTAATAATATTTTGCAATCTAGATCTTACTTCAACAATTCTTGAATCTGCAGCTGCCTCATCACGAAGTGAAGTTCCTATTGTTTCGATATAATCAAATCCCATAAAACCATACATTGCTTTTGATTGTAGAGCAATTGTATTCCAATTTGGATAATCAAAATTAAAAACTTCTTCTGAATAAATTCCGCCTGCAGTAAATAATGTTAAAACTTTTTTACCGGCCATTAATTTTTTACCAACTTCAAAAGTTTCACCATTAAAAATAACAGCATCTAAGTAAGCTTTTACAGAAGCAGGAATTCCAAAGTTGTGCATTGGATAAGCAAAAACAACAACATCTGCAGATTTTAATTGAGCAATTAATTTATCATTTTGTTCTAACAATTTTGCTTCATTTGTGTCAAGTTTTTGTCCACCATAATTTCTTTTGTAATAAGCTTGAATTGATTTTTCATCAAATAAAGGAGCTTGTTCTTTTAATAAATCCAAAACTTCAATATTTTGATTTTTTGTTTCTTCAAGAAATAAATCTAAAAGTTTTTTAGTGTTAGAATTAACGCCAGTTGGCAAGTATTTTACAATTAAAGTTTTCATAGTTTTTTTATTATTTTGTTAAAAAGATCTTTACTAGTTACTTTAAGTAACTTAATTTTTAATAGCAACTAACATTTTAATAATTTTTAGAAATATGATAAAAATAAGAAAATCAAATGAACGTGGCTTTTTTAATCATGGCTGGTTGAAATCTTACCATAGTTTTTCTTTCGCTAATTACTACGATCCAAAACATATGCATTTTGGTAATTTACGAGTAATTAACGAAGATTTTATAGCTCCAAAAATGGGATTTGGAAAACATCCTCATAATAATATGGAAATTATAACTTATGTAATTTCTGGTGAACTCTCTCACAAAGATTCAATGGGAAATTCTTCAAAAATTTTACCCGGAGAAGTTCAAATTATGAGCGCCGGAACGGGCGTTTTTCACTCTGAATTTTGTGAGTCAGAAACTTTAGAAACACATCTTTTACAAATTTGGATTTTACCGAAAGAAAAAGAAATTACACCGCGTTACGGACAAAAATCTTTTACTAATTCTTTCGCCGAAAAAGATTTTATCCTTGTAGTTTCTGGATCAGGAAGAGATGGTTCTATTCAAATAAATCAAGATGCCGATATTTATGTTGGAAAATTCTCAGAAAATAAAAATTTTGAATTTACAGTAAGAAAAAATCGTAAAATTTGGATACAAATGGTTAATGGAAAACTTTCTATAAAAGGCGCAATCCTTGAAAAAGGTGATGCCGTGGCAATTGAAAACGAAGAAATTTTAAATCTAAAAATAGAAAAAAACTCTGAATTTTTATTATTTGATTTATAGATTAAAATCTTTTCACTCTTCTATGACAATAAGGAGTTTTACCATTTCTAGTATAGTAGCTTTGATGATATAATTCAGCATTCCAAAATTTTGCCACTATCAATAATTTAGTTGCAATTTTTAAACCTTTTTTTTCAAGAATTTGAATTAAATTTTGTGCAATTTTTTTCTGTTTTTCATCAACACAAAAAATTGCTGAGATATATTGTTCGCCCAAATCTGGACCTTGACCATTTTCTTGCTCTGGATCATGAATTTCAAAAAATAATTTCGCTAAAGTTTCAAAATCAGTTATATTTTTATCAAAAATTACCTCAACAACCTCAATATGTCCGGTATTTTTAGCGCAAACTTCTTCATAAGTTGGATTTTCTTTATGACCACCCATATAGCCTGAAATTGCTGATTTCACACCTTTTTCACGACTAAAATAATATTCAACTCCCCAAAAGCAACCAGCTGCAAAGTAAGCTTTATCATGATTTTTTTGCATTTCTTCTTCAATGAATTCAAGAGAAATTGAATTTACGCAATATCTGGTATCTTTTGTTGTAAAACCTTCGCCATGAAAAATATGGCCCAAATGGCTATCACAATTTTTACATAAAATTTCAGTTCTTCTGCCGTCAGCATCTAAAACTTTTTTAACAGAATCACCAACTTCGTCATCAAAACTTGGCCAACCACAACCAGAATCAAATTGATCTTTAGTTGAAAAAAGCTCAAAACCACATCTTTTACAAAAATATTTTCCCATTCTGTTATTTTCATAAAATTGACCACTAAAAGGCACTTCTGTCGCTTTGTGAATTATCACTTGCTCTTCAAATGGAGTTAATTTTTTCATATTTTAATTGTTGTAAATGGTTATAAGCGGTACTAAATTCTCATAATAATTAAACTTATTTTACTTTTAAGAATTGTCAAAAAATCGTTACTTAAACATTATAATGCTTTTACTGATTTGCTTCCTATCAGTAAAACTTTCGTTCTTTATCACAATTTATTGTAAGCTTTTTTTTGATTTTGGATCTCTTGCAAAAGAAAGATTGATAAATAACCCTACCCTATTTCTTTTTCTTACACCACTTTGCTTTTGGATTTCAGCTTATATGTGTCGCAAGTTTGCTTTCTATGCTGCTGGAAACAGCATGGAACATATTAAAAACTCAATTACAATTCTACAAAAAAATCCTGAAGATTTTAAACAGATATCACCTTTCTTAAACTTTAAAGTTGTTTTTGTAAAAGCAGTAAGCTCTTTAGTTTGTTGTTTTGGAGGTGGATCTCTAGGCGCTGAAGGGCCAGCCGTACACATGTCAGCTGGTATTTTTGCATCTACAGCTCACAAGTTACAGAACTATCTATATAAACTAAAATATGAGACCTGGATTTTTGCTGGCAGTGCTGCAGGAATAGCACTGGCTTTTAACGCTCCAATAGCAGGATTTGTTTATGCGATTGAGAAACTATCACATTTACGCAGCAAAAGCTTTAAGAGCGATTTATTCTGGACTTTTATAACTCTTGTAATTGTTAGTTTAATTTTACATAAAACAAATGCTGTTTTTGTAACTCCAAAACCTAATTTTGAAGTTGGATCTCACGTATTACTATTCATTTTCATGGCATTATTTTGTGGAGTTTTGGCTTTTCTTTTCAAAAGTCTAAACTCTTATTTTTTTAATAAAATTGCCAATATTAAGTCAAATTGGTGGCATTTGTTTCCAATTTTAGGAGGTTTTTTAGTTGCTATTATAGGATTATATAGTGGCATTTACTCTTTTAGCAGCGGAGTACAAACAGTAAATTATGCTTTAGAAAATCAGGGCGCCCTACTTTCATACAAAGAGGTTATAGGTAGAATTTTAAACACTATAATAAGCTTCGTTTCAGGATGTGCTGGCGGTCTTATAGCTCCTTCAATTGCAATTGGTGCTGGAATTGGATCAATCTTTAGTACTTTTATGACAAGTGACATTGATCTTTTTATAATTGTTGGAATGACTGCTTTTTTGAGCGCAATTTTAGGAGAGCCAATAGCAGCAGCAATCATTATTTTTGAAGCAACAAAACAACCAATAAATTCAATACCTTTCTTACTGCTTGGATCATTCCTTGCATTATTGTCACTCAAAAATTGTGATCGCCTGAGAAACAATTTAGCAAAACCAAAGAAATTATAGTTTTTTTATTAACATTAAAAAAGATCTAGTGCAAAAATCATAATATAATAATGGAAATTCTATCTTAACAGATTAAACAATTTTTTACAAAAATTAGTAATCAACTATTTCAACGCCCCTTTGTATAGAAATCTCGTTGGAAAAAGCGGGAATGAAAAATCTGAAATAATTACACGATATATTGATACAAAATATTGATACAAAAAATCAGAGAAAAGATCAAATCTTGTACGAAATGTCTAATCTCAATAGCAATTTTGATAAAGGTATTCTCGCTGTTATATGTATTAGAACCCATCATAAATCTTTGACAAAAACACTAACTAGATTCTTTGTTGTTAA
>CAZENB010000053.1:0-11765 GCA_964513555.1 uncultured Rhizobium sp.
ATGCTAGAACCAAGAAGCCTGTCCAGTTGATGCAATTGTTGAAGGACCAAATTTCGAATTTGCCACTGAAACCAGAGAAGAACTTTACTACAATAAAGAAAAACTTCTAAGCAATGGTGATCGTTTTGAGTACGCTTTAAACAAAAATATTGAACTTGATATTGCAAACAGATAATGACAATGACTTTTGTAGAAATTCTATTTTATTTATTTTCCTTGGTTCTAATTGCTTCAAGCCTTGTTGTTGTTAGCAGCAGAAACACTGTTCATGCTGTAATGTTCTTGGTTCTAGCATTTATAAATGCTGCGGCATTATTCATTCTTCTGAAAGCGGAATTTTTAGCAATGCTCTTGATTGTAGTTTATGTTGGCGCAATTGCTGTTCTATTTTTGTTTGTTGTAATGATGCTTGATGTAGATAGTAAAACAGTTAAAAAAGAGTTTAACCGACATGTTCCACTTCTTGCTTTAGTTGCGATTGTTATTTTTACTGAGATTTTCTTAATTCTTAAAATGTCTAGTATAAAACTTTACGAAACAAAAAAGTTATTTCCTATAGCAAAAGAAATCCATAATACTCAAGCAATTGGCAACGTTTTATACACCGATTTTATCTTACCTTTCCAAATATCAGGAGCAATTTTATTTGTTGCTATGATTGGTGCAATCGTCTTAACTCTTAGAGATGAAACTCGTTTCATAAGAAAACAAAAAATAAGCGACCAAGTTTTCAGAAATCCCGAAAATTCGCTTGAAATTGTTAAAGTAAAATCAGGAAAAGGAATAGATCTATGAACAACTTAAACATACCAGTTGAAAATTTCATTATTGTCTCATCAATTATTTTTTGTATTGGGTTGAGTGGCATATTTATAAATCGTAAAAACGTAATATCTCTTTTAATGTCAATTGAGATTATGCTTTTAGCAGTTAACATAAACTTTGTTACTTTCTCTTCTTTTTTAAATGATTTAGTTGGACAAATATTTGCTATTTTTGTTCTTACTGTTGCTGGTGCAGAAGCTGCAATTGGTTTGGCAATTCTAGTAATTTACTTCCAAAACCGTCATTCAATTGAAATCAAAACTGCATCTTCGATGAAAGGATAAAAGAAATTAAATGAAATAAGATAATGCGCAATATAACATTTTTTATAAATAAAAGCGCCTATTTCATCATTACTTTCTTAATGCTTCTAATTGTTCAACCTAGACTTTCCTTCTCTGAGATTCCTGAAAGTTATAAGAAAATTTTCTCCTACTCCGATTGCTCGATTAGCAATCAAAATCTTGAAATAATTCTTAGTGAAGTAAAACAAAAAAATAAAGATGCCATAAATTCTCTCGTTGATTGCTTAAAGATGAACAGAAAACTAATGTTCAATGTTTCAATAATTGATGCTTCTCAATTTCAATATGCCTCAGAAATTCTAAGACAAGATAAAAACTTTATTAACCGCATTACTAAAGTTAATCCAGATATATTAAATTTTATTCCTGAAACATTAAAAATTGATAAAGAATTTATTAAAAACTCCACTTACCTAAACCGTGACTCTTTAAAATATGCGGATCAAAAATTGTTAGATAATAAAATTTTCATGAAAGAAATGATTATTTTAGATTCAAGAAACTATATCTACGCATCAGAAAGAATAAAAGAAATGCCAGAAATTGCAGAAATTGCTTTTAAAGATGATGGAACTTTGCTTGAATACGCTCCAAATCAAATAAAAAATAATAAGAAATTAGTAACAATAGCAGTAAAATCAGACTCAAATAGCATAAAATATGCCAGCGATATTTTACAAAAAGACAAAAACTTCAAGAAAATTTCCACAAATAAAACTTCCATAAAATCACTAAAATCATTGGAAGAATTTTTAAGAAAAAATTACATAGACACTTCTCAAGAAAAAAATATTGGACTTGTTTTAGGAAATCGCATGAAATTTTTTGGCGATAACAAAATAATCGATCGCAACTATATCACAAAATGGCAAAAGTTTATAAAATATGATGATAACAATAACTTAATTGAAGAAAAAAGACTAGTTTCAGATGAATCACATAATTATCCTAACGCATGGAAGGAAGACTTTAAAAAATATCCACAATTAATAACAAAAATAGAAAGTTTTTTTAGAAAAAGACAAGTTGACCAAAGTACTATTGATAATCTTTCCACAACTTATTTTTGGAAAGTAAAAACAAAACCACTAACTTTAGTATTTAATCTCTATCTTCTAAGAGATAGCAAAGATGAGGACTTGAGATCACAATTTTCCAATGTAACTTCCTTAACCGCAATTGCTCAGAAAAGTGGAAATAACTGGAAAATGACGGTTATTGAGGTTATTTTTGATAGTGAAGTAAAAGTTGATGTTTCTTTTGAAGATGGACACAAAAAATTTTATATTTGGGATTTATACAAGACTAATGAAAAGGATCGAAATCCAAAAATTATATTTAAAACTGAAGAACCTTTTAAAAACTTCTTTGAAGTTTTTGAAGAGCAAAGTAATGGTAAATATAAAATGATCTATAGAGTTAACCCACTTGAATAAACAAAAAATCAATACAACAAAAATTAAATGGCAAAATCCTTTTAGTTTTGCAAAAAGAATTGCTGACAATTATGAGTTAAATTGGGTATTTCTTTACTCTGGCCTAAATGACAAATTTAAAGATTCTGTTTCTTATATTGCACTTTTTCCCAAAAAAGAGATTATCAGCCAGAAATTTGAAGATTTAGAAAAAATACAAAAAAGTGACCATTTATGGTTTGGATACTTATCTTATGAATCTGGGAAAGAGTTTGAAAGTATAGAAGAAACAAGTAATTCATACATTAGTTTACCTAATATATGGCTTATTCATTTCTCATTAATAATAAAATTTGATCATAAGAAAAAAGAAATAATCATTTCATATCGTGATCAAAATCAACTTAATGAAGTAATTAACTATAAATCAAAAAATTCAACTAAAGAAAAAATTACAATAGCAAAAATTACTTCTAACTTCTCTGACCAATCTTATTTAGAAGAAATTTCTAACATCAAAAAAATGATTGCTGATGGAGTTTTTTATCAAACTAATTTGACTAGAAAATTTTTTGGCAAACTAAAAATAAAAGACTTTAAACAGAAAAATTACTTTAATTTATTCAAGAGATTACACAGCTTTTCACCTGCCAACTATTCTTCATTTTTACGTCTAAATAACAATTACATAATTTCTGCAAGCCCAGAATTATTCATAAAAATTGATGATAAAAAACAAATTACTTCGCGACCAATTAAAGGCACCACCCCTAGATCAAAGAATATTTCACAAGATAAAAAGAATAGATTACACTTAATAAATAGCGCAAAAGAAAAAGCTGAGAATTTGATGATTGTTGATTTAGTGAGAAATGATTTATCAAGAGTATGTAAAACAAATAGTGTAAAAGTTAAAAAACTTTTTGAAATTACAACTTACAAAACAATTCACCATATGTCATCAACTATTGTTGGTCAAATTGATAATTCTTATAATAATATTGATGCGATCAAAGCATGCTTTCCTGCTGGATCTATGACAGGAGCTCCGAAAATAAAAGCTATGGAAGTTATTGCTAAAAAAGAAAAAATAGATCGTGGAGTTTACAGTGGAGCAATTGGTTTTATAAGTAAAAAACAAACTAATCTATCAGTTGTAATAAGAACCTTAATTTGTAAAGATGATGACTTTGAATTTCAAAGTGGGGGTGGAATTACTTTTGATTCCGATGAAAAAAAAGAATTAGAAGAAATTTTTAACAAAACCAAAGCTATCTCAAAATTACTAAATTTAAACTTCAAATTCTAGTAATATCGAAAAATAATCTCATACCTTAATATTTTCATAAGCTATTTTAGATTATTTCAATTAGTAACTTTCTTAAAAAGAAAGATTCTTAATAAAAATTATTGGACTTTAAAAATTTAGAAAAGTAAAAATACACATTACACAATATATAGTATTTTTTAAACTTTTTTATTACTAAATATAGTAATTTAGGTTTGATTGGGAATATTAAAGTCAAGAGAATTTTTTAAAATGAGCAAAAAAGAAATAAAAACTACAAAAACAAAAAACACTGCTGAAAAATCATCCAAAAAAACTTCTGAGAAGAATAATAAAAAAGACTTCGTAGTTCAAGTTGACAATAAAAAAGATGAAAGACTAAGTACTTTTGGAAAAGCAGTTCTGAAAGATCGTTATCTTTTGCCAAATGAATCTTATCAAGACTTATTTGCCCGTGTTGCATCTTATTATGCTGATGACCAAGATCACGCCAATCGTCTTTACGATTACATTTCAAATTTGTGGTTTATGCCTGCAACACCAGTTTTAAGTAACGGTGGAACTGATCGTGGATTACCAATTTCATGTTTTTTGAATGAATCATCTGACTCACTAGAGGGTATTGTGAGCTTGTGGAACGAAAATGTATGGTTAGCCTCAAGAGGTGGTGGAATTGGAAGTTATTGGGGAAATATTCGTTCAATTGGTGAAACAGTAAGAGGAAACGGCAAAACTTCAGGTATTGTTCCTTTTATCAAGGTTATGGATTCTCAAACCTTAGCAATCTCTCAAGGAAGTTTAAGAAGAGGATCAGCTGCTGTTTATCTACCGATAGATCATCCAGAAATTGAAGAATTTATTGATATTAGACGTCCAGTTGGAGGAGACCCAAACCGCCGCTCTCTTAACTTGCATCACGGAGTTGCAGTAACTGATGAGTTCATGAAAGCCGTTGAAAAAGACGGAGACTTTGAATTAAAAAGTCCTTATAATGGCAAAGTAATTGAAGTTGTGAAAGCAAGAGCTTTATGGATTAAACTTCTTACTGCAAGAATTGAAACTGGAGAACCTTATATTTTGTTTATTGATGCAGTAAATAAAGCAATTCCGGATCATCAGAAAAAACTTAACTTAAAAGTTAAAACTTCAAATCTTTGCTGTGAAATTACACTTCCAACTGGAATTGATCATTTAGGAAATGACCGTACCGCAGTTTGTTGTTTATCTTCCTTAAACCTAGAATATTACGATGAGTGGAAAGATCATCCAAAGCTTGTTGAGGATGTTATGAGATTTTTAGATAATGTTTTACAAGACTTTATAGACAAAGCACCAGAATCAATGCAAAAAGCAAAATATTCTGCAATGCGTGAAAGAAGTGTTGGACTTGGAGTTATGGGATTCCACTCTTTCTTGCAAAGCAAAAATGTTCCTATGGAATCTGCAATGAGTAAAGTTTGGAATAAGAAAATATTTCAACAAATTAAACAACAAGTTGATAAAGCTTCAAACACTCTAGCCAAAGAAAGAGGGTCTTGCCCAGATGCTGCAGAAGTTGGTGTTATGGAAAGGTTTTCTAACAAATTAGCAATTGCTCCAACAGCTTCAATCTCAATTATTGCCAACAATTCTTCTCCTGGAATTGAACCGTTCGCTGCAAATTCTTTCACACAAAAAACTTTAACTGGTTCTTTTAACGTTAGAAATAAAAACCTTGTTAGATTGTTAGAATCAAAAGGCAGAAATACTGAAGATGTTTGGTCTTCAATTACAATAAACGAAGGATCAGTTCAACATTTAGATTTTTTAGATGAACACGAAAAATTAGTTTTCAAAACTGCTCAAGAAATTGATCAAAGATGGATTGTTGATTTATCTGCAGAACGTCAAGAATATATCTGCCAAGCACAAAGCTTAAACTTATTTATGCCAGGAAATGTTTCAAAAAAAGAATTGCATGAAATTCATTTTAGAGCTTGGCAAAAAGGCTTAAAAAGCCTTTATTATTGCCGTTCAACTTCAATTCAAAGAGCTGATAAAGTTTCAAACAAAGTTGAAAATGACGCAATGTTTAAGGAAAATAAAGAACCAAAGCAAGTTGCAGTCAGCAAAGCAGAAACTAACAATTTTGCTGAAGAAAAATCGCAATATGAAGAATGCCTTGCTTGTCAATAATTTTGACAGCAAAGTTTTGAATAATTAGATAATAAAACTAATAACAACTAATTGTAAAAATAAACAATCTAAAAAATAGAAATCAATATTTTATCAAAATAAAGAAGATTAATTAACCTGATAAGACAATTATCAGTAACCTTCTTCTAAAACACAATTCTAATTCCTAATCCAAACTTTCATCTTGAGCAGAAACCAGGGATCTTGTGAGTTTAAATTTGTAACCCAAACTTCTTAGATCCTTCGCTTCTGTTCAAGATGAAAGTTTTTTTGTATTTAATTGTATAATTAGCTTAAAAATACAATAAAACGCTTGCTTTCTGAAAAATAATTCTTAAAGTGCGGCGCTCAATTATTGATGGTTAGTTTTTTATAAAAAATCTTTTCAAACAAGCTAACTGAAACTCTTACGGCCCCATCGTCTAACGGTTAGGACGCCACCCTTTCACGGTGGAAATACGGATTCGAATTCCGTTGGGGTCACCAATTAAATCCCAAACTATCTAAAAACTATCTCTCGCAGAAAGAATCTCCAAGACTTCATTGTAGGAATAAATGGCATAACCACCATTTTTATAAAAATCTAAGTTGTCTATTATTACTTGAGAATTCTCTAAACATTTAGGAATAATATACCTAGAAGTTAAATTAACTATTAAATCAAAACTACTTTTCAGGTTTTTATTACAAAGTTCTGATATCTTATTACGCCCCAAAAGAATAAGAATTCTTTTATTTTCTATCTCTAAAACACATTTCTTATCATCACAATTTGCAATATCCTTATAATTTGAATCAAAAAACTTAAACTCCTTCTGATAAAATTCTTGCATCCACAAATCACGCTTTTTTGATGGACGTAATTCTTTATTAAAAATCAAACCATCTTCTTTATTATAAATTGCAAAAAATTTCTGATCAGCATCAAATAAAATTTGAGGTTGTTTAGCGAAATAAAGTGATAAAAAAGAAATAATAAAAATAAAACCACCTAACCATCTAATTCTACTATTCATTATACAATTTATTACAAAACCAAAAGCAGCAACTCCAAAAGCAAATTCTGGCATTCTTAAAGTTGTAAAATAAGAAAATTTCCAAGAAGAAACTATTTGAGCAATATTCATAATTATTGATATCGAGTAACCTTCTAATTTTAGAACAATATTTTCAAAACCAAAAGGCATCAAAATTAAAGATAAAAAACCAAGTGGCATTGTAAAAAAGCTGGTCAATGGAATTGCAAACATATTTGCCACAAGACCATAAGTAGAAAAGTTTTTAAAATGATAAATTAAGAAAGGCGTTGTTACAATCTGAACGACAATTGAAGCAAAAGCAATTTCACTGGAATACCACAGAAACCTTTTAACAAAAGAGTTATGAATATTTTCTGGTTTAAATTTTGTGATAAAATCATTAAACGATACCAAAGATAAAACAGCAGCAAATGATAACTGAAAACTGATAGAAAATAAAAGATAAGGATTAAAGATTAACAATATCAAAAATGCTAAAGCTATTGATCTTTTAGCGTCAATTTTTTTGTCAAAAATAATCGCCAGTAAAATTAACGTAGATACAATAAAAGAACGAACTGCTGGAACCGGTGAACCTGAAAGCTGTAAATAAAAATAAGTACTAAAAATTGCAGCGATCGCTGCAATTTTTTTGATATCAAAGTTAAGTGTTAAATATTGACTTTGAGATAATAAAAATCTGATTGAGGTAAAAAATATTGCTGCTGCAATTGCCATATGCAATCCAGAAATTGATAGCAAATGTGCTAAACCAGAATTTCTGATATCCATCATCACATCTTCAGAAATAGCATCCATATTACCAATTAACAAAGCTGAAGCAATTGCTCCTTCATCTCCTTTAATTTGAGAAGTAATTTTATTACCAATTTCCTGACGTAAACTTTGAATAAAACTTGAGAATAAAGATATTTTCTCTTCTTTTAAAACAATTATTTTTCCAGCAATATAACCAAAACCACCTATTTTTTTAGAAGCAGCATCAAAACCATAATCAAACTCATTTATAAATTCTTTCTGACGAGGCTTATCAATTAAGGCCCGAATAAAAATGACATCACCAACTTTTAAATTTTTATCATCAAAATGACTAATAACTGAAATTTTATTTGGTGGATTAGGAAATAAATATTTATTACCTTTCTTCTGCCATTTTACATCTTGATAAGAATTTGATATATCCAAAAAATATCGATCTATTTCTTGGTAATCTTTGATGTTGAGGAATGTTTTCTCAATTTGCTTTTGCTTTGATTTACTTAATTTTTTATTATCTTTATCAACTTTTACTTTTTTTATTTTTTTTGCTTCTTTTTCTTTTTTCAGCTTCTCAATACAAACTAAATCCTCACCACATTTTTTATTAAAGAACCTTTCTTGACGACGAATTTTCTTTTGCTCTTCATGTTCTAGAAAATTTTTTTCAACCTCTTTTTTGCAAATGTCATCTTTGCACTTCTCTAATTGTTTGAGGAATTTTTTAGTCATTTTTTTTGGCTTTTTTTGCTCAGTTTTCTTGCCTTTCTTTGCTGCGTGTTTTTTCTTTTTTAATTGATTGCTACTTTTTTGTTTTGTTGTTTTTTTATCAAATTTTTCAATTTTATAAATTTGTGGATTAGCAATTATCAAACTGACTCCACCTTTTCCAGTCAAAGAATTAGAGAATTCTTTTATTTCAACAACCTCACCTTTAACATCAGCAAAAACTTTAGCTTTAATTTGCTTTTCCTTTACTGATTTTTGATAAAAGTAAGTCCAAAAGAAACCCATTAAAAAAATTAAGCACATCAAGTAGAAAAAAGATCTGTAAGAAAAACGATCAAAATAATAAAGGAAAATTGAAGAAACTAAGATTATAGACAAGGCAGCTATTTGAATTTCGTCAATAGCTGAATTAGAAAAAGAAAAAATAACGCCAAAAGCAAAGAAAACTGGAATCCACAACCATAATGTGTGTTTTTCTTGGGCAATAATGTACAAAAAATAGGTATTTAGTTTGTGGTGATTCATTAATTTTTAAAGTTCTTTCCTTACTGTAGAAGTTTAGAAATTCTTCTAACACTAAAACTGAAAATGTTTTAGATACTTACATAATGTTATCCTGAGCAAAGCGAAGGATCTCAGTATGACAGTATGTTATAAGATATTTTGATGATGAAAAAAAAATCAATAACCCCAAAAATTACTTTTTAAATTTTTGCTAATAAATTCTTTGTGCTTTTCTAAATCTTGATTTGATATTGGAAAATCACGCCTTTTTAGATTCTTCTTTTCTCTGCTATAAACAACTTCTTCACCATCTTGCGATAATTTACTTTCACAATTTTTTGCAGAAGAAAACGATAAACCACCTTGCGCACCACCCATTAATTCAACATAAACATCAACCAAAAGTTCAGTATCCAAAAGAGCACCATGTTTTTGTCTTTTGGAAAGATCAATTCCAAACCTTTTACATAAAGCATCCAGTGAATTTGGTGAACCAGGAAACTTATTTCTAGCAATCAACAAAGTATCAATCAAATTTTCTTTTTTGATTGTTTCAAGACCAAGAATATTTAACTCATAATTAATAAACTTAGTATCAAAAGCAGCATTGTGAATTACTAGCTTAGAATCTTTTATAAAATCTAGAAACTTGTAAACTATATGATCAAAAATTGGCTTGTCTTGCAGAAATTCACTTGAAATTCCATGAACTGCGAAAGCTTCTTGAGGCATGTCACGACGAGGATTTACATATGTATGAAAAAAATTGCCTGTCCTAACTTTATCAACAATTTCAACACAAGCAATTTCCACAATCCTGTGCCCTTCTCTTGGGTCAAGTCCAGTTGTCTCAATATCTAAACAAATTTCGCGCATTGTTGTTTTAATCTTGTTTTAGATCTTCTTTTGGCTGACAAAAAGAGCGAGAAGATTCTGCTCTGACAAAAGAAAGTACATCTTGCACAACTTTGCTTTCTGAAAATTCTTGTGCTATAATTTCAACTCTATTTGAGAATTGAATTTTATCATCAGAAAAAAGCTTTTTAAAAAAGTTACGTAAAGCATGAATTTCTTCACGCGAAACTCCACGACGTTTAAGACCAACTAAATTTAAACCAGCAAGCGAAGCTCTTTCACCCATAACTAAACCATTTGGAATAACGTCATTTTCAACACCAGACATGCCACCAATCATAGCACCACTTCCAATTCTAGCAAATTGATGAACCGCTGACAAACCTCCAATAACAACATGATCACCAACTTCAACATGACCGGCAAGAGTTGCATTATTTGCCAAAATAATATTATTTCCAACAACACAATCATGAGCAATATGAACACCAACCATTAACAAACAATTATTTCCAACTTTAGTTACCATTGCACCATCTTTAGTTCCAAGATGAATTGTTACATGCTCACGAATTGAGTTATTATCGCCAATTATAACTTGTGATTTTTCACCTTTAAATTTCAAATCTTGAGGCGCAACACCAATGGTGGCAAAAGGATATATAGTGTTATTTTTACCAATTGTAGTATCACCTTCAATTACAACATGTGATTTTAAAATTGTACCGTCACCAATTTTTACTTCATCTCCAATAACACAATAAGCACCAATTTCAACATTTTGGCCAATATTTGCTTTTGGACTTACAACAGCAGTTGGGTGAATTTTTTGTGTCATATTTTTTATAATTAAGCTTTATCTTTTTTTACTATCATTGCTGAGAAATTAGCTTCCGAAACTTTTTGTCCATCAACAATTGCAACTCCAGAAAGTTTCCAAACCACTCCTCTACTTTGGACAGTTTCAACATGAAGTTCTAAAACATCTCCAGGAAGAACTGGCTTTCTGAACTTTGCGCCATCAATCGACATAAAATAAACTACATTTTCTTCAGGTTGAAAATCACCAGATTGCATAACCATAATAGCTGCTGCCTGTGCCATCGCTTCAATAATTAAAACACCTGGCATAATTGGATGATCTGGAAAATGACCCATAAAATGAGGTTCATTGAATGTAACGTTTTTTATCGCAACGATATTTTTTCCACCATTAACAGAAACAACTTTATCAACCAAAAGGATTGGATAGCGATGAGGAATTAATTTTATAATTTGATCGATATTAATAACTGATTTTGAAGTCATATTTTTAGGGATTTGTTAATATTTTTTTTGTTTGTTATAAAAAATATTTTTTTAGGCATAAAAAGCAACTTAAAGAAAATGCTTAAAAAAAACTTGGGAGTAAAAAAATTGCCTTTAAAAGGAAATTTAATATTTAATTTCCAATGATCAAAATTTAAATTAATTTTAGTAAAGGGATTATTTGGAGCAATCACGCAAAATTTATCTTGATTCACAATAGCTTAAGTATTTAAATTAAATTTCATCTCAACTATCAGATTTCCAATCAAAATGAGCGAATTAAAATCTTCAAATAAATTTAGTGGTGCAGAAATTATAGTTAAAGCCTTTATAAACGAAGGTGTAAACACAATTTTTGGTTATCCAGGTGGTGCAATTCTTCCTTTTTACGACGCACTTTTCTTACAAAAAAAATTGCATCATGTTCTTACTCGTCATGAACAAGCTGCCGCTCATGCTGCAGAAGGATATGCGAGATCAACTGGGAAAGTCGGTGTAATTACAGTAACTTCTGGTCCGGGTGCAACAAATGCAATAACTGGATTAACAGATGCTTATCTTGATT
>CAZENB010000054.1:0-4260 GCA_964513555.1 uncultured Rhizobium sp.
AATTATTTTAGATCCTTCAAAATTCCTAAGAATTTCATTCACAACTTCATCATTAATTTCATCTGTTTTTTCATCAACCAAATTTTTAGTTAAAGTTTCCTTTTTTGGCAACTTATCATTTTTTGAATCGAAATTAGAAATTTTCGAAGAGTTTACTGAATATGATTGCGAGTTTAAAGTTTTAACCAAATCTTTTAAATCAGGCAAGGCAACCAAATAGCAAATTCTTGCCAATAACATTTCAAAAGAAATTTTTGGCGATATTGAAAAACTAACCTCAGAGATTCCTTTTGAAAGCATTTGCCATATTCTTGAAATAGAAGGAAAAGATATTTTTTGTGCAATTTCAGCAATCTTATCTTGCTGAAATTTTGAATAACCTTCCAACTTATAGTTTGTAATAAGTTTGAAAGATGTAATTTTATGAATTATTTCCATCAAATCTGCAATTAACTGAGAAATGTCAGAAGAATAAGAATAAAATTGACTGAATTTTTCAATTGATGAGGAAAAATTTCCAAGAAGTATTTCTTCTAAAAGTTCAATTACTTTTATTTTATCATTTAAACCAAGCATTTTTTCAACTAAACCAGCTGATAAAAATTTTTGATAATTATTATTTGAAAGCGCTTGATCAAGCAAAGAAAGAGAGTCTCTGACAGATCCTTCAGACATTTTTGATATTAATTCTAGTGCTTGAGAATCAACTTCAAATCCTTCTTTTGTTAAAATATTTTTCAAGTGATTAGAAATCTCACTTTCATCGAGTCTTCTTAAATCAAATCTTTGACAACGAGAAAGAATTGTAATTGGAACTTTTCTTATTTCTGTTGTAGCAAATACAAACTTTACATGAGCAGGAGGTTCTTCCAGAGTTTTTAACAATGCATTAAAAGCACTATTACTTAACATATGAACTTCGTCAATTATATATATTTTATATTTTGCCATTACTGGAGCGTAAGCTACAGAATCAATAATTTCTCTTATATCATCAACACCTGTTCTACTTGCAGCATCAATTTCAATTACATCTTGATGTTTAGATGCACTTATTGCTTTGCAGTTATCACAAATTCCACAAGCAACCGCATTTGTTGATGCACTTTCATCTAAGCAATTTAGAGTCTTAGCAATGATTCTAGCTGTTGTAGTTTTTCCAACACCGCGAATTCCTGTAAGAATGTATGCGTGATGAATTTTATTACTTTTGATGGAATTTTCTAGAGTGGTAACTAATACTTCCTGTCCAATTAACTCTTCGAAATTTTGGGGACGATATTTACGTGCTAGGACAAGATAGGAATTCATAATACTGAAGATATTAAGATGATAGCGGAAATAGCATGACCCAGCTTGACAAACCATGGACTGCTTTCTTTCAAATCTGACCCTTTTAGCAAGCAAACTGCCCACACTATTTCCGATAAACAGTTTGCTACAATAATAAAAATTATCAAGAATTAATTATGATTATTAGTTAATTATTTAACTAATCTTTCAAATTTCAAAAATACTTTACTCTGCCCAATAAAAATCATAAAAAGTCTTAGTTAGAAGTTTAATTATGTGACAAACTAATTATTTAAACTAATAAAGCAGTTTTCAATTATTGACTTTTAGTATCTCTAAAAATAACTTTTGGGTAATTCCTTGAATCAGCACTTTTCATAAAAATCAACAATCGCTCAAAATTAAATGGCAACTTCTAAGCAAGAACAGCTTTATAACGAAATAGTTGAGTATTACGGTTATGCTGACCGTATGATTTCTGCCGTACAAGACAGTACTCATAAATTGTCTGAACAGCAATTCAATATAATTGAAAATTTAGTTAATAAGCTTGAAGAGTGCGCTGATCAATTGACTACACAATATATTGAGTTTATTAAAAACGGTGAATCCGAAAAAATTACAGAAGAAGTAAGAACTGCACTAAATGTAATAATGGTGAAAATTGAAGAATGCCGCAATCAAACTTTAATGCTTTATTACACCAATCAGGAAAAAATAAATAAAACTTAATCCTGAAAAACTTTTTAAATAGCTATGGAAAAAATTCATGATATATTTATTTCTCTTGGAACGGATCTAAAAAAAATTGATGAAACTATTCTAAATTTTTCTCACGGAAAATCGCCACTAATACAAGAAATTGCAAATCACTTGGTTTCTTCTGGTGGTAAAAGGATCAGACCCCTTACTCTAATTCTAGCATCAAAGCTTTGTGGCAGCAAGGATAATTCTGAATATTCTAATCTTGGTGCCGCAATTGAAATGATTCATACTGCAACTTTATTACATGATGATGTTGTAGATAACAGTACAATTCGTCGTGGCAAAAAAACTTCTAATGCAATTTGGGATAACAAAGCAAGTATATTAGTTGGCGACTATTTATTTTCAGTAGCTTTTCAATTAATGGTTTTAAGCAATAATCTGAAAATATTGGATCTCTTAGCTAAAACTTCAAGCACCATGGCTGATGGAGAAGTTATGCAACTTGAAAATTCATCTGATATAGAAATTTCTCAAGAAAAATATTTTGAAATAATTTTTGGAAAAACTGCGGTTCTTTTTTCAGCAGCAACAGAAGTAGGTGCTTTACTTAACAATAGAAATGATTCGGAAATAAAAGCATTGAGAGAATTTGGTAAAAATTTAGGGATAATATTTCAAGTCGTAGATGACATGTTAGATTATTCTTCAAAAGAACAAGTTTTAGGAAAAGACTTAGGAAATGATTTTTATGAAGGAAAAGTTACATTACCAATAATTTTAACATACCAAAACGCTAATAGCGAAGATAAAACTTTTATCAAAGAAGTTTTCTCAAAATATTTAATGACTCCAAAAAAAGATCAAAAAGATTTTGATAAAATTTTGCACTTAATTAAAAACTATAAAGGCTTAGAAGAATCAAAAAATATAACTCTAAGTTATCAAAAAAAAGCTATTAATGCACTAAATCTTTTCCAAGATTGTAAAGCTAAAGAAGATTTGATAGAAATTTTGAATTATTCAGTTTCCAGAATTTTTTAAATTTAATGTGAGAAACAACTTAAGAAAATATAAAATAATCTTTTCTATAGCTATAAATCTTGTTTTTTTAACAGAATCTATGGCACAAATTGCTGATAGTTCTTTCTATGGTTGGAAAGTTTTTGAATATCAAGAAGATGAGTTAAGCCCAAAACAATGCTATATTTTTGCTCGTCCTTTTAAATCAGATTCTGATCATCTATCCCGTAAAAAACCTTATCTAATGATTACTCGATATCAAAGACAAAGAAATGAAGAAGTTAGTATTTATGGGGGTTTTGAATATAAGTTAAATAGTAAAGTTTTTATGGCAATTGATGACAAAACTTTTCAATTTTTGGCAGGAAGCGATGTTGCTTGGAGTGAACGTAAATATGAAGATTTCAACATTGTAAGTTCAATGCTAAATGGTGCAGTTGTAAGAGTAAGAAGTAACTCATCAATTGGAACATATGCAGTTGATGAATATTCTCTTCAAGGAATTACAAGAGCTTATGCCAGAATGAAAGAAATTTGCAAATAGCTAAATTGATAACATTTTTACACCAATTACAGCCAAAACTATTGAACCAAAAATACTAGCAAAAGCACCTGATTTCTTTGATATTATTTTTGCTAAATAAAGACCACCAATTGTTGCAAGAAAAGCCCATATTCCAATTGAAAATATATATAGAGATACCGAATCTTTCGCAATTCCAAGACCAATTCCAACCCCAAAAGCGTCTAAACTTGTTGCAAGGGAAACTATTAGTATTTTGAAGAATCCATGAAAATCACTTTTTTCTTCTTTGCTTTCTTCGGAAAAAAGATCGCTAAAACCTTCATAAGCCATATTTAAAGAAACAGCAATTAAAAGTGAAAAAGCAATCCAATGATCAAAGGCTTGAAATTTTTTTATTAAGTAAGAACCAGCACAGACACCAAATAAAGCAACCAAAGCTTCCGATATTCCTGAAGTAAAAGCAAACTTTATAGCATCTTTTTTTAAGAAAGGTCTTGTTCCCATTGCAATTGCTGCAGAGAAAGAATCGATACTTAAAATTAAACCAATAAAAATTATCTCTATAAATTCTGACATAATTTCATAATTTAAATTTTCATAAAAAAAGCTCCTTCAAAAAAATTGAAGGAGCTTTAAGAACTTTGAAAAATTCATATGAAGATATGAGTTTTTTGCATACAAAATCAAAAATAAAGTATAAAATTGAACATTTG
>CAZENB010000054.1:4270-11607 GCA_964513555.1 uncultured Rhizobium sp.
TACTTTAGGATGTCGGGAGCCACCACCACGCAAACCCGGCGTGTGTATTCATATTCCTTCAAAGAAGTTTTTTATTCTGATACACTCCCGACGGCAGTCATTCTTTTTATAAATATAAATTTGGCAAGTAAAATTTTTATAAATTTTAAGTAAAATTTTTATACTCAAAATACGGTCTTTATATTGTAAAAACTTGGCTCCATTTAATATCAATTATCATTTTCAGAAATGAAAAAATTAAAAATAGTAAGAAAATATTTCTATTTTCTATATTAAGGAACTGTTGAATTTCAATTCAAATAATTTTAGAAAAACTTTTTAAATTTCCCTGATTATTTCTTTAATAAATGATGTTTCAGGCTTCTATTTACATAGCTAGAGCTATTTTAGTTTGTATCGTTTTTAAGAATCTCAAGAATGGGAGTAGTATAATACTTTCTCAAAGTACATCAATTATTATCAAACTAACTTACCAGTAAGCATTTAGATTGAATAGGACAAATTGTCTCACTTAGTAAAGTTTAATTGTTTTTGAAATGTTGATTTGAATAAATTTGTGTTTTTTACAACTTTTTATTCACCTTAAATTTATTTATTATAATGAAATTCAGAAAAACACTCCTTACAGCAATTACATTCCTTTCATTATCTTCTGCTGAAGCGCTAGCTTGTGCATGTGGTTGTGGAGTTTTAAACGTAGCAACTAGCTCTTTAATTCCAAATTGCGAAGGCGGAATTGCTTTCTTACAATATGACAATATGAATCAAAGTCGTAACTGGAGTAAAGAAAAACAATCAAGTGCAGATAATCATGATAAAAAAATAACTACTGAAACTATAACAGCTGGTGCACAATATATGTTTAATCGTGATTTGGGTGCTTCAATCAGAGTTCCTTATGTTACACGTTATGTTCAAAATGAAACTCATGATGGAACTATTAATACAAGACATAGCGATATTGGAGATATTCGTGTAAATGGTATTTATTCTGGATTTTTTGATGATATGTCCACTGGAATTACTTTCGGTTTAAAATTACCAACTGGTCAAACAAATGCTAAAACAATTGAGCGCAATCAACAAATTGGAACTGGAAGCACTGACTCAATACTGGGTTTTTATCATATGGGAACATTTGGCAAAGACAGCAAACTTGGATATTTCACTCAAGCTTCATGGGAACGTGCTTTCATAAGACATCAAGGCTACACACCCGGTTATGAAATTTCTGGTGCAGTTGGATCTTATTATGACTTAGGAAAAGTTGGAATTGCTAAAAGAGTTGCCCCAATGATTCAAGTTCTTGGAACAAAAAAAGGACAAGACAGTGGTTGGGCAAATGCTGATCATAACACAAGCACTGGCTACAGCATGGCATTTTTTGCACCAGGAGTTGAAGTAACAATTGATCAGTTCAAACTTTATGCAGATGTTGAATTTCCTATGTATCGCAATGTAAATGGCAATCAACTTGCACCACAAAACTTATACAAAGTTATTTTGGGATATACTTTCTAAAAAATGAAAAAAATTTTAATCACTTTATTACTTCTAATCAGCATTTTTAAAACTTTTACTGCCCATGCTGAAAGTGAACAACCATCATTAATTATCACCACAATTAATGGCCAAACTTTTAATTTATCAGAAAAAAAAGGCAAAGTAATTTTAATCAACTTTTGGGCAAAATGGTGCGGAGTTTGTCTAAAAGAAATGAGCTTTTTAGATGAACTGAACAAAGAATTAAAAGGTAAAAACTTTGAAATTATTGGACTAAATACAGAAAGAAAAAGACATAAAGAAAAAGTTGCCGCGCTTTCTGCAAAGCTTTCCTATCAAAATGCGATTTTTGCCGAAGCAGAAAAAACCAATCTTGAAGAACCAAATTCACTTCCAACTATCTATATTATAAATAAAGATGGTAAGATACACAGCATTTTACAAGAAGAGTCTCAAGATTTTTTAAAAGAAAATATAGCTAAAATTGTCAAATCTTTACTATAGATTTTGCACAAAAACTATTTTTTCTTTTCAATATCAGGTAAGAAATATGTACATAAACCAATAGATGGTAAGAAAGAGCAAATTTTATAAACAAACTCAATACTAGTTGTATCAGCAATTTTACCAAGCAATGCTGATGCAATTCCAGCCATGCCAAAACCAATTCCAAAAAATAATCCTGAAACCATTCCAACTCTTCCATACAAAATTTCTTGAGCATAAACTAAAATGGCTGAGAATGCTGAAGAAATAATTAAACCAACACAAAATATTAAAACTACTGTCCAAAATAAATTACAATAAGGAATTGCTAGAGTAAGGGGTAATGCACCCAAAATTGAAAACCAAATTACCAATTTTCTACCATATTTATCTCCTATAATTCCACCAATTAAAACTCCAACTACTGTCGCCAGCAAAAATATGAAAAGATGAATTTGAGCTAATTTAATTGAAATACCAAAATTATGAATCAAATAAAAAGTGTAATAAGTTTTAATACTTTCTAGGTAAAAGAACTTAGAAAAAATCAGAATTACCAAAATAAAAAAACAAAAAACAATTGTCTTTTTTGGCAATATATTTTCTGAGACAATATGTTTTTTGAAGTTTTGGTTGAAAATTTTTACTTGATCAAACCATTTTCCAACATAAGTAAGTATAATCATTCCCAAAAAAGCTGCAAAACAAAACCATGCAATACTTTGTTGACCCTTTATTAAAATAATGAAAGCTGCAAGCAACGGTCCAATTGCAGTTCCTAAATTTCCTCCTACTTGAAAAAATGATTGCGAAAAACCATGTTTTCCTTTTCCAGCCATTCTTGCCACTCTTGAAGCCTCAGGATGAAAAACTGAAGATCCAGTTCCAATAATGCTAACTGCAATTAATAACAAATAAAACTCTTTGGCAAAAGCAAGTAAAAGCAAACCAAGTAATGTACAAAACATTCCAAAAACTAATGAATATGGTTTATGGTTTTTATCAGTATAAATACCAACAATAGGTTGTAGTAATGAAGCAGTTATTTGATAAACAAAGCCAATTATACCAATTTGCGAAAAAGTTAAATTAAGAGAGGTCTTAAGAATTGGGTAAACGGCAAAAATTAAAGATTGCATCATGTCATTTAACAAATGACAAAAACTGATAGTAACTAAAATTGCAGTTAATGTTTTCTGAGAATTTATTGAAGATTGTTGCATAAGAAAATGGCAATTATGCTATAAAAACAAGTTTAATCCTGATTAAAGAGAAAAATCTTAGGAGTTTTTTCTCAGATCTTAACTTGAGATCATTAGCTTTACTCAGGATTAAAATACTTGCTAAGATGGTATCATATTACTAAAATTTTACTAAAAAAATAAAAACTTTTAAAAAGCACTAAAAGTCAATTCAAGATATATAAAATCTGAAGATCCATCTCTTCCAACTTTTCTAGCAAAACTTCCGGGAATAAAATGATCGTAACCAATTGTTGCATTAAGTTTTTTAGAAAATTGATATCCCAATCGAAAATCAAAATCTTGTCCCATAAAATTTCCACTTTTACCAGTTTTATCTTGTAAACCTGTTCTATTCCATTTGTCAGTTGAACTTGCAAGCCAATAAAAACTGTAACTACTATCAATTTTTATTTTCTTTGTTGGATTAAGCTCAATTCTATTTTTAATAGTTTCTAAATTTTCCCAGTCAACGGTGTTAGCACTTGACCACGCTCTTGCAAAACCATAAAATCTTTCAAAACGTTGATTTTTGTTATCGTACGGATTTTTATCACCGCTGGCATAGGAATAAACTATACTTTGACGAATTTTCCAATCATAGTCATATGTATAGCCAATCTCAGTTGCATAAGCAGATGCAAGATGATTTTCACTATTAGTTGAACCAAATTGATAAACACCAATAATGTCGTAATCAAAATTGGTA
This sequence comes from uncultured Rhizobium sp., assembly GCA_964513555.1. Classification (GTDB taxonomy): domain Bacteria; phylum Pseudomonadota; class Alphaproteobacteria; order Rickettsiales; family UBA1997; genus UBA2645. Next base: position 8,210 of record CAZENB010000054.1, read on the forward strand.
TTTAATATATCTCCGTAAAAACGAAGCCCTGGAGAGTGAATTTTTCTCTCAAAAGAAGTTGCTGATTTTTTTTGATCTAACTTAAAATAAAAAGGCTGGAGTGTTACAAAATCTGAAAATTTACGCCAACTCAATATACTTGCATATATCCATTGATCTTTATTTACATTATCATTTTGACTCATCAATTCTGTCATTGGCTGTAAAGCAAAATTATCAAACTGCCAATTACTTATTTGTTCTCCAATAATTGCCCTGTAACCTTGAAAATTATTTCCTGTATTGCCCCATTCATCACGTGCAAATAACTTTCTATCTAAAACTTCAAAAGACATACGCCCTGCTCTTAAAGAAATTGGACGATCAAAAGCAAGAGGTTTTTTAAAATATAGTTCTGTGTAAGCTTGAAAAATATCTAATTTATTGATATCACCATTATCTTTTGGAAATTTACCATTAAATCTTCTTGAATCTTGAATTTCAAAAGCAAAACGCAGCGGATCAATAATATTTTTTATTCCAAAATAAATCTGGGTTCTTGAAAGTACTGGATTATCTACGTTGTCAACTGATCTTCTAAAATCATTATCTCGATATTCAAATCTTGTTCTTTGACGCAATCCCAAATCAATCCAATCTATTTCTTTTAAAGAATTTTCATCTGTTTCATTTAATTGAGCAACATATTGCGGTGGATCACTTTCTGGAGCCGATCCAAAAGACTTGGCTTTAACGTAATAATTACGTCTTTTTTCTGATTTAGAGTTTTCTAAAGTGGAATCTGCAGCAAAAGACTCAGATCCGAAAAAAAGCGGCAATGCCGCAATAAAAGCAATTTTTTTCATGAAGTGAATCTATTTATGTAGTAAAACTACAATTTTTGAAAAATCTTTTTCACGTTAATAAATAAAAATAAACTTTTCAATAAAAAGACCTTAAACTTTAAATTTTCACTTTTTACCTAAGAAAATTATCTTCTACATATTTTAACAAAATATTGACTGATTCTTCAATATTATTTTCATTTGTGTCAATTACTAAATCAGATTCATTATTACTCTTTTTATGCTTATTATAACACTTGATTAAGTTTTGATTTACTATTGATTAATAAGTTGTTAAACTTTCATCTAATTCGCTATTTATTAATTGCGTGCACAAATCACAATTGATTTACCTGTAAGTTCTAGCTGCTTTATGAAAACTTAATTTAAGATTAGGAAATTTGCTGAGATAGTTTGTTTTTGTAGGGAATATGCCAGAAGTAAGAATCTATATCAAATCTGATTCGTTAAAAAATTCATACTCTCAAAACCTTTTTAAATAGGTTTTTATCATAGAAATGGCGAATAATACTAATTATCATTTGAAAATGGTAAATACCAAAAATAATTCTTTTGATTTCAGTTCTCAAAAATAAGAACAGTATAATCATATAAAAAAATTAACAGTTTTCTAATTTGGTATCTAATTATTTTTAATCTTTCGATTCCAAAATAAAAGTTGGTATAATTTCAATTAATCTAAAATTTAAAAGATGTCTAATTTTAAAAAACTAAACTTAAATCCAACTATACTTACCACCCTTGAAAAAAAGGGATATTCAAATCCAACACCAATTCAATCAGAAGCAATTCCTAACTTACTTAATAAAAAAGATTTTCTTGGAATTGCACAAACAGGAACTGGAAAAACTGCAGCTTTCTCATTGCCTATTCTTGATTTACTTTCACAAAATAAAAAAACTGTAAAACCAAATCAAATTCGTAGCTTAATTCTTACGCCAACACGTGAACTTGCAATTCAGATTGGTGAAAATATAGCACTTTACGGCAAAGGACTTGGTTTAAATCACTGCGTAATATTTGGTGGAGTTAACGAATTTCATCAAATAAAAGCACTAAAAAACGGTCAAGATATAGTAATTGCAACACCCGGGAGATTACTTGATTTAGCAAATCAGGGTCATATTCGCTTTTCACAAGTTGAAATTTTTGTACTTGATGAAGCTGATCGCATGCTTGATATGGGATTTATTCATGATGTAAAAAAGATTATTTCAAAACTTCCAGAAGAAAGACAAAGCCTGCTTTTCTCAGCAACAATGCCTGAAACAATTTCTAGTCTTGCAAATTCAATCCTTAAAAATCCAGTAAAAGTTGAGATAACTCCACAATCAACAACTGTTGAGCGCATTAATCAAAAAGTTTACTTAGTTGATAAATCAAATAAACCAGCTTTGTTACTTGATGTTTTAAGCAAACCAGATGTTGTTGCGGCTCTTGTTTTTTCCAAAACAAAACATGGCGCAAATAAAGTAGTTCTTCATTTAGAAAAATACGGAGTAAAAGTTGCTGCAATACATGGCAATAAGTCTCAAAGTGCCCGAGAAAAAGCTTTAAAAAGTTTACGTGAAGGAAAAATTAATGTTCTAATTGCAACAGACATTGCAGCCCGTGGAATTGATGTTTCTAGCATCAGCCATGTTATAAATTACGATATTCCAAATGATCCAGAAAGCTATGTTCATCGTATTGGAAGAACTGCAAGAGCTGGTCGCGAAGGAATTGCTATATCTTTTTGCGATTATGGCGAAAATTTACAATTACGAGCTGTTGAAAAAGCAATACGCATGAAAATACCAGTTGATAATTCTCATCCTTTTCATGGAAAAGCAGCAAACCCAGAGCATTCAGATGGTAAGCTTCTATCACGTAATAAAAATAATAACTTTGAAAAAAAAGAAGTAGTTAATGGAAATTCTGATAAAAACGAAAAAAGAAGACCTTTTGGTGACTCAGATCGTAAACCAAGCAGATTTTCAACATCAAGAAATTCTGATTCTCGTTTTCAAAAATCAGATTCTTCTAAACAAATAAGATCTCAAAGAGATAGATTTGAAAAAGAAAATAGAAGCGAGGAAAGCGAACCGCTAGCTAAGAAAATATTGCGTAAATTTGGCTTTTCTAAATTTGGCAAAGACTCAGCCATTTCAGAAGTTGATAATAAAAATCGCGGCTTTAAGAAAAGTGGAATGAATAACAGAAGCGGAAGTTTCAGAAACTCAAATAGTGAAGATTCAAAAGATGGTAACAGAAGTAAATCAAGAACACCTGGCAACAGAACATCTAATCAAAAATCATCTTCCTTTAAATTTAACAACAAGTCTAATAAAAAATCTTTTGGAAGAGGTAGAAACTCTTACTAAAGAAGTAAGATAAATTTAATCTCTAAGATTTTAAAACAATCTTAGAGATTAAATTAACTTTAAAAGAAACTAAGAAATAAGCTCTAAATTTCCAGCAGAAACTTTACCTCTGTTGCTTTCTTCTTCGTAAGAAACTTTTTGACCTTCTTGCAAATTACGAATTCCTTTTTCTTCAAGTTTGCTGATGTGA
>CAZENB010000055.1:0-10963 GCA_964513555.1 uncultured Rhizobium sp.
ATAGTACCAATATTAACATGGGGCTTATTACGTTGGAAGACTTGTTTGGACATAAAATTAAAACTTTTTCAAATTGATATAATTAATTCAAAATACACACTTAAGGAAAACCCCAAGATACTTAACAAAGAAGTTTGAACTTGATTTAGCGCTTTCTTTGAAGGGAAGCAATCAAATCTAAGAAATAATAAATAAAATGCAAATAAAATTTTTAAATTCCACACTGATTATGATTTTACAAAATTTAACTTAAAAAAAGAATAAGAAATTTAAAAAAATTTTAATATAAACTGACAACCAAGTTGAGAGATTTTACAATTAAAAACACAAGGTTTCATTTACAAAATTGATTTAATAAAAAATTTAAATTACTATGCACGAAGTTAATTAGCGCATAGTAATTTACTTTAGTTATTATAATACATTTCGAATTCAACTGGATGAGGAATTTGTTCATAACGCTCAACTTCTTTCATTTTCAAAGAAATATAAGCGTCGATTTGTTCATTAGTAAACACTCCGCCTTCAAGCAAGAAAGCACGATCTTTATCAAGAGCATGAAGAGCATCACGAAGAGAACGAGAAACTGTAGGAATTTTTTTCAATTCTTTTTCAGACAGATGATACAAGTCTTGATTTTTTGGCTCGCCTGGATGGATTTTATTTTTTATACCATCAAGACCAGCCATCAACAAAGCAGCACAAGTTAAATAAGGATTTGAAGCAGGGTCAGGAAAACGAGTTTCAATTCTACGAGCTTTCTCATTAGTTACGTGCGGAATACGAATTGAAGCTGAACGGTTTTTTGCTGAATAAGCTAAAAGAACAGGAGCTTCATAGCCAGGAACCAAACGTTTGTAGCTGTTTGTTGTAGCATTAGCAAAAGCGTTAATAGCTTTAGCATGCTTAATTATTCCACCAATGTAATACAAAGCTAACTCTGAAAGATTTGCATGTTCTTTTCCCATAAAAAGATTATTACCATTTTTCCAAATTGATTGGTGAACGTGCATACCAGAACCGTTATCAGCAAAAATTGGTTTAGGCATAAAAGTTGCTGTTTTACCATAAGATTGGCAAACATTGTGGATAACATACTTAAATTTCTGAATGTTATCTCCTGTTCCAGTAAGAGTGCTGTATTTAAAACCAAGCTCAAACTGAGAGTTAGCAACTTCATGATGATGAAGAATTGGCACAATACCAACTTCACGGAGTGTTTCAATCATTTCAGAACGAATATCTTGCCCAGTATCAAGAGGAGCTGGATCAAAATATGCTCCTTTGATTTGAGAACGACGTGCTAAGTTTCCACCATCGATCATTTTATTTGTGTTGTGCGGAGCTTCTTCAGAATCAATTTCATGAGACGAACCGTGAGTTCCAACTTTGAAACGCACATCGTCAAATACGAAAAATTCAGGTTCTGGACCAAAGTAAGCAACATCACCAATTCCTGATTTTTTTAGATATTCTTCTGCTTTTTTAGCAGTAAAACGAGGATCACGATCATAGCCTTTTCCTGTCGTAGGATCAATTACATCGCATGTTAAAACAAGAGTCGGATGAGTAGAAAAAGGATCAATAAAAGCAGTTTCAAGATCAGGAATCATTAACATGTCTGATTCATTAATTTCTTTCCAAGCTTGAACTGAAGAACCATCAAAAGCAACGCCTTTTAACAACGCCTCTTCATCAACTTGATCAGCGCAGTGACTAATATGAAGCCATTTTCCGTTGTAGTCAGAAAAACGAAAATCAACAAATTTAATATTACTATTTTTTATCATATCGAAGATATGAGAACAGTCGCTAGCTTTGGACATTTTGAGTTACCGAAATTTTATTTGAAAGAAGAGTAACGGCAAAAAATTTTTATTGCCGATCTTTTGTAAGATGGGACTAAATTTTTAACTTTTCTAATTTGAAAAGTATAGAGGTTTTTTAAAAAAATTTAAGAGAAAATGACTAATTAGAAATAAAAAAACCGCAGCTCATTTGCAACGTCAATTCGCTAAGGTTTAAATAAGGTTTGAATTTATTAGATGGATTAAATATAGATGAATTTTCTCTAAAATAAAAAATTTCTAATTGATTTTTTATTTCGTGATCTGTAAAAACAGCCTTCCGATTTTTACCCAGCTTTTTCATGAGTGCCCTTAGCTCAGCTGGATAGAGCAACAGCCTTCTAAGCTGTAGGTCAAACGTTCGAATCGTTTAGGGCACGCCAAAGTTCACTTATCTTTCTAAAAAATTAACCTTCCATATATTCTTGATTGTATTATTTCAGTTTTGTAAGGAGCTTCTTTTTAACAATAAAATTATTTTCTTTTTTTAGATCATAAATCAACACCGTCATTACAAGGAAAATTTGCTAGGAACCAAAAATAAAATTTTGTTTTAATCAATTTTTTCTGGATTGATTCTTAGCAATTCATTCTCACAATAAAGAAAAAATTAACTTCTTTCCCCAAAAATTGCAGTGCCAATTCTTATATAATTTGCATCTAAAGCAATAGCTTCTTCAAAATCAGCAGTCATACCCATTGAAAGGTTTTTAAGGTTATTCTTTTTGGCAATTTTATTAAGCAAAGCAAAATAAGGAGATGCAAGCTCTTCTAGATTAGGAATACACATCAAACCAACAATATTAAGGCTACATTCATTTTTTACAAAATACAAAAAGTCAGAAACTTCATTTGGTAAAATTCCACCCTTTTGAGGTTCTTCACTAACATTAACTTGAACAAAAATCTTGGGATTTTTTTGATGCTTTTTAATTTCTTTTTTTAGTTCAAGAGCAAGTTTTTGATTGTCAAGAGAATGTATAAAATCAAACATTTCAACCGCATCAGAAGCTTTATTGCTTTGTAAGCTTCCAATAAAATGCAATTTGATTTGGGGATTTTCTTTTTTAATTTCAAACCATTTTTCTTGAGCTTCTTTAATATAATTTTCGCCAAAATTTGTTACACCACATTTAATTGCTTGATAAATTTTATCAATCGACTGCTTCTTAGAAACTGCAATTAAATTAATATCTGATTTATTTTTAGAATAAATCTTGCAAGCTTGATTAATACCTTGATTAATTAAAAATAAGTTACGCTCAATTTGATTAATATTTTTGTTGTTCATGAATAAAAAAGTTTTATCTGAAATAAAGAAATTTGACTTAAAAAATACCAAAAAAGATTTGCCAAAAAGTTTTTTCTTTCTTGATAAAAAAAAGATTCTCGCTGCAAATTGTAATTTGGAAAATGTTATAAAACAATTACCAAATAATTGTGCTGTAATAGTTCGTCAATATGAAATGAAAAAAGAAGAACGAGAAAACCTTGCTAAATCAATTATCAAAATTGCTAGACCTTTAGGAATAAAAACATTAATTGGAAAAGATTTTTATTTAGCAAGAAAAGTAAGAGCTGATGGTGTTCATTTTTCAGATTTTGATATTATGCCTTTTAACTTTTTGAGAGAAAAAAAATATTTAAAGAAATTTATTTTCACCTTTTCTTGCCATAGCTTAAAGTCATTGCTAAAATCACAAATTTTTCAACCTGATATAGTTTTTATTTCACCAATTTTCCCAACCACAAGCCATATTAACACAAAAACTTTGGGAATAAAAAATTTAGCAAAAATCACTTTAAAAACTAAAAGCAAAACTTATTGTAAAACATCTATTTGTGCTTTGGGAGGAATTGATAAAAATAATATCATATCAATCAGAAAGCTTAGAAAAATATCCGGCTTCGGTGCTATAAGTTTATTTTTAGAGAATTAATTGTATTTTAGAAAATTTATGAAAATTACTCCTGTTATTTTATCTGGTGGTTCTGGAACAAGATTATGGCCGCTTTCTCGCAGTTTAAATCCAAAACAATTTCTTGATTTTTTTGATAAGAATTCTTTATTCCAAAAAGCTGCTTTAAGAGTAAAAAATGATATTAACTTTAATAATCCAATAATTGTTTGTAACAACGAGCATCGCTTTATTGCTGCTGAGGAATTACAACATGTCGGGATAAAACCAAAATCAATAATTCTTGAACCAATTGGACGCAATACTGCTCCCGCCGTTACAATTGCAGCTCTAAATGTTGAATTAGGAGATGAAGATATAATTTTAGTTATGCCTTCAGATCACATAATTCTTGAAGAAGAAAAATTTATTAATCACGTACAAAAAGCTGTAAAAGCTGCAATAGAAGGCTATTTAGTAACTTTTGGAATTATACCAGATAGAGCAGAAACTGGTTATGGCTATATCAAACAAGGAAAGCAACTTGAATTAGATGAAGCTTTAACCGTAGATAAATTCATTGAAAAACCACAAAAAGAAACAGCTACAAAATTTTTACAAGATGGGGGATATTTGTGGAATAGTGGAATTTTCATGTTTAAAGCCTCAACATATCTTGAAATTCTACAAGAACTGCAACCAGAAATTTTTGAATATTGCATGAATTCTTATGAAAATTCGGCTAAAGACCTGGACTTTGTAAGACTTGAAAAAGAAAATTTTGAAAGATGTCCTAACATTTCAATTGATTACGCAGTAATGGAAAAAGCTAAAAAAGTAGCTGTTGTTCCAATATCAGTTGGTTGGTCTGATGTTGGTAACTGGCAAGCAATCTCAGATATTTCTGAAAAAAATTCTGAAGGAAATAGCTTAATTGGTGATGTAATTTCTTTGAAAACAAAAAACTCCTACATTAACTCAAGAAATGGTCTAGTTGCAACAATTGGAGTAGAAGACTTGATTGTAATAACTCTAAAAGACGCAACCTTAATTGCTCATAAGAATAATGCCCAAGATGTAAAAGATGTTGTTGATATCTTAAAAAATAATCAACGCGAAGAATGCACCTCAAGCCCAAAAACATTGCGTCCTTGGGGTAGTTTTGAAACTATCGATTTAGGAGATCGATTCAAGGTAAAAAGAATTACTGTAAAACCTAGAGCCTCGCTGTCTTTACAAATGCACCATCACAGAGCTGAACATTGGGTTGTTGTAAGAGGCGAAGCTGTAGTAACCTGTGATGACAAAGAATTCGTTTTAAATGAAGATCAATCAACTTATATTCCAATTGGTAAAAAACATCGTCTTGAAAATAGAGGTAATTCTGTTTTAGAAATAATTGAAGTTCAGACAGGAAGCTATTTAGGAGAAGACGATATTGTCAGATTTAGCGATATTTATGGAAGATAATTTTTAAAAAATGTCTATTTTTCTTACAATTATTACTCATGAAATTTTGCTTAACTTTCGCAATCTAAGCAAAATCTTAGCAAACTTTCTATTCTTTGTAATTTCTTTTTCTTTATGCTTTTTACTAGCTCAGAATAATGAAACAAATAACAACTTCTACTATTTGAGCTTACTTTGGATATCTTTAATCTTTTGTCTGATTTTCTCATCTGTTGAATTTCTGAAGAAAGATTTTGATGATGGATCAATTGAACAATTAATAATTTCTTTAGAAAATTTTGAAGTATTTATTTTGGCAAAAGTATTAGGAAACTGGCTTTCTTCTACATTACCAATTATTATTATCACTCCTTTAATAGGAAAAATAATTAATCTCAACCAAACTGAAATAAATCAATTTTTAATATTAATAATTTTAGCTAGTTTAATAATAAATTTTATCTGCACTTTTTGTGGAAGCCTTTCTGTTCTTGGTAATTCAGCTCCAATGATCGCAGTAATTGCAATGCCTCTTATTATTCCTATTTTACTAATTGCTTTTAGTGGAAATTTAAATTCATCTGAAAACTTTCAAAACAGTTTGAAAATTCTAATTGGACTTGTTGTTTTTATTGGATCAATAAGCATTTTTGCTACATCAAAAATTGTTAAGATTGCTGCAGAGTGAGTGGAAAAATAGTTTTCTACATGTTTTATATGAACTATTTTAATGGTGCCACTAAAAAAACTTTAAGAATTATGAATAAAATCCATCACAACTTGACCAATTCCAACTGCTTCACCTTCGTTAAATTTGATCTTGCCAATTTTTACATCGTGATCAGACCTAATCGAGTTTTCCATCTTCATTGCTTCAATTACAACTAGCTCTTGTCCAGCTTTAACTTCATCTCCTTCTTTAACTTTAAAACGAACAATTTTTCCAGTAATTGGAGAAGTTAAGTTAACTGGTTTAGCGTTTTTCTGAATTTTAGGCATAAACTTAGAAAGCTCAGCATTTCTTGGAGACATAACCGAAACAAAAACGTCTGAACCAGAATATTGCAATAAATAATTGCCAGTACGATTGTTCTCACGAATTTTCACACCAACACTATTGCCATTTACAATACCACGGAAAAGTTTTTCACCATTTGTCCAAGAAGTTTCAACGACAATTTCATCATTATCACAAAGAATTTTAATGCCATTTTCGTATTTTTCCAATAAATCAACTAGATAAGATTTTTCATCTAAAACCACTACCCAACGATCGGAAATTTGTTTTTCTCTATGATATAATTGACCAGAGATTTTTGCATTTCTTTCAAAATTGCGCAAGAAAATATACATTGAAGTAGCAATTAAAACCTCTTGAGCTGCTGAGTCAACTTCATTGCCTGAAAATCCAGCTGGAAATTCTTCTTTAATGAAAGCAGTTGAGATATTTCCTTGGATAAATTTTTCATTTCTCATAATGGTTTCAAGGAAACTAATATTGTGAGAAACACCTCCAATTGCAAAACCTCCTAGGGCACCGCGCATGTTTTCAATTGCTTCGAGTCTATTTTGGCCATAAGAGCAAAGTTTAGCAATCATAGCATCATAAAACATACTTACTTCACCACCTTCATAAACTCCAGAATCAACACGAACATTCTCGCTTTCTTGCGGTTCAATATAAAGATTAATACGACCAGATGAAGGCAAGAAACCACGAGAAGGGTCTTCAGCATAAATACGAGATTCCATTGCCCATCCATTTAATTTTATATCTTCTTGTTTAAATGGTAATTTTTCATCAAGAGCAATTTTTATCATTAATTCAACAAGATCCAAGCCAGTAATAAGTTCAGTCACAGGATGCTCAACTTGCAGACGTGTATTCATTTCTAAGAAATAGAAATTTTTGTTTTTGTCCACGATATATTCAATTGTTCCTGCAGAAAAATATCCTACTTTCTTTGCTAAAGCTTTTGATTGCTCGTACATTTTTTGACGAGTTACTTCATCAATGAAAGAGCTTGGAGCTTCTTCAATAACTTTCTGGTTATTTCTTTGAATTGAACATTCTCTTTCACCTAAACATACAATATTTCCATGCTTGTCGGCAAGAACCTGAATCTCAATATGTCTTGGGTTCTCAATAAATTTTTCAATAAAAATTCTATCATCAGAGAAGCTGTTTCTTGCTTCGTTAGAGGCCGAAGTAAATGCATCATCCATTTCTTCTTTTTTCCAAACTATTCTCATACCTTTCCCACCACCACCAGCAGAAGCTTTAACCATTACTGGGAATCCAATTTTCTCAGCAATCTCAGCAGCTTCTTTTGAATCTTTTATGATACCCATATGACCTGGAACAGTGCTAACTCCAGCTTCAATTGCTAATTTTTTTGATTCAATTTTGTCTCCCATCATTTCAATTGAATGAACAGAAGGACCAACAAATATTACGCCATTTTTCTCAAGAGCGTTTGCAAAAGCACGGTTTTCTGATAAAAATCCATAACCTGGATGAACTAAATTAGCGCCAGTTTTTTTGATAGCAGCTAAAATTTTATCAACATTTAAGTAGCTTTGCGAAGAAGGAGAGGGACCAATATTAACTGCTTCATCAGCCATTTGTACAAAAAGCGAATTTGTGTCAGCGTCTGAATAGACAGCAACAGTTTTAATTCCAAGCTTGCGACAAGTTTTTATGATACGGCAAGCAATTTCACCACGATTGGCAATCAGTAATTTATATGATTTTTGCATTGGAAAGATTAATTGTTTTACTGGAAATTTTTCTAAGAATTATTTATGATTTTTATCAAAACGAAGAATCTTCATAATAATTTAAGCATATAAGAAATCAAACTAAATCATGCAAAAAGCTTTTCATTATATAAATTTAGCACGATTAAATCGTCCAACAGGAATTTACTTATTGTTTTTACCATGTCTTTTCGGGATTTTTTTATCTTTAAAAAGAGTAGAATCAAGTTTATCAGAGTATTTATATTTTATTTTTATATTTGCTTTGGGATCAATATTAATGAGAAGTGCCGGCTGCATAATAAATGACTTATTTGATCGCAAGTTTGATATATTGGTAAAAAGAACAAAAAATAGACCATTAGCCTCAAAAAAAATCACACTAAACGCAGCTTTAACTTTTCTTATCTTACTTTTACTAGCAAGTTTTTTACTAATTTTACAATTTAATAAATATACTATTTTGTCAGGATTTTTTGCGCTAATTTTAGTTGCAACTTATCCACTGATGAAACGCATAACTTACTATCCTCAAATTTTTCTGGGACTAACCTTTAATTTTGGAATTATAATTTCCAGCTTAGCAATTTTAGAAACAATAACTTTTGATTCTTTTATACTTTATATTTGTGCAGTAATTTGGACATTAATTTACGACACAATTTATGCTTATCAAGATATTGAAGATGATTTAAAAATTGGAGTCAAATCAACAGCAATAAAATTTGGTGAACAACCGCAAGCAATTCTGATTAGTTTAATAATTTCTATGTTCTCACTTCTAATTTACATAGGGATATCAAAGATATTTAGTATTTGGTTTTTTATAATCAACTCTACAGCTTTTGTGATTTTAGTTAGCAAGATAATAAGATGTGATTTCAAAAATCCTAAACACTGTCTAAAAGTTTTTAAAGATAATGTTTTAATTGGATCTTTAATTTCAGTAGCAATTCTTTTAGGATAAAATTTATTTTATGAAAATTGGTTTATTTGGAGGTAGTTTTAATCCTCCTCACCAAGGACACTTACATATTAGTAACTTAGCAATAAAAAAACTAAAACTTGATCAAGTTTGGTGGATTCCAACATCTCACAATCCTTTTAAAAATAAGGCAATTTATGAAAGCTATGATAAGAGATGCAAAAAATGCAGCCTTTTAATTGAAAAGAATCCAAAAATTATTCTTAAAGAAATAGATGAAATATATACTGAAAAACTAGTCAAAAATTTACAAAATAAATACAAAAATTACCATTTCATTTGGATAATGGGGGCTGATAACTTAGAGAAATTTCACCAATGGGATTATTTTAAAAATTTAATAAAACTTATTCCATTTGCAATTTTTAGTAGAGAAAAACATTTGTTAAAAATTAGAAAAACCAAATCTTTTACTATCTATAAATCTTTAAAGAAAAATAAAAATTCTCTACCACAATTTTTAATTTTCAGAACTAAGAATTTGAATATTTCTTCAACAGAAATTAGACAAAATATACAAAATAGAAATTAATAATTTAACATGTTTGATTATATAGTTGATACACATTGTCATCTTGATTTAATAGAAAAGCAAGGGCTTTCCATTGAAGAAGTTATTTCCAATTCTTTAATTAATAAGGTTAATATTTTGCAAACAATTTGTACTAGGATAACTAAAATTGAAGAAATTCTAACTTATACAAGATTGCATGATTTTATTTATGCTTCTGCTGGAATTCATCCTTGCAATGTTAAAGAAGAGCCAGTTTTTAACGCTGAACAAATTATTAATATTTGCAATTCTAACAATAAAATTATTGGAATTGGCGAAACTGGTCTGGACTATTATCACGACAAGTCGTCTATCTCTCTACAAAAAACTAGTTTCTTAGAACACATAGAAGCTTCACGAAAAACCAAACTTCCACTAATTATTCATAGTCGAGATGCTGACGATGATATGATAGAAATTTTATCAAGTGAACAAAAAAAAGGTCAATTTCCAGCTCTTTTACATTGTTTTTCTTCTTCAGAAAATTTAGCAAAAAAAGCAATTGATCTTGGAATTTATATTTCAGTTTCTGGAATTGTAACTTTTAAAAATGCAGTACAACTTCAAGAAATTATAAAAAAATTACCTTTAGAATTTTTACTTGTTGAAACTGATTCTCCTTATTTAGCTCCAACTCCTTACAGAGGAAAAACAAATCAGCCAGCTTTTACAAAACATGTTGTAGAATTTATAGCAGAACTAAAAAATATAAAAGTAGAAGAAGTAATTCATGAAACCTCAGAAAATTTTTTTACCATTTTCAAGAAAGCAAAAAAGTTATGAAAAAAAACTTTATAAATGAAGCTTTAAAGCAAGCAAAAACTGCTTTTGAGAAAAATGAAGTTCCTGTCGGGGCTGTTATTGTTGAAGATGGAGAAATTATTGCACTAGCTCATAACCAGAATCTTACTTTAAAAGATCCAACTGCTCATGCTGAAATCTTAGCTCTTAGAATTGCGGCTGAAAAAAAGCAAACTTCAAGATTAGACAATTGCGATCTTTACGTAACCTTAGAACCTTGCACAATGTGTGCAGCTGCAATTTCTTTAGCAAGAATCAGAAGAGTTTACTATTGTATTAGTGATAAAAAATTTGGCGCGATAGAAAATGGGGTTAGATTCTTTAATAATAAATCATGTCACCATAAACCAGAAACTTATTCTGGTTTTTCAGAAACGAAAGCAAAAGAATTGATGATAAGTTTTTTTAAAAATAGAAGATAATTGTTTCACGTGAAACAATTTCTAAAAAAATGATCCAGTAAGACTCTGAATTGATTTTATTCAGCGACTTAAGAAATAAGAATCTCTACAACTACTAAAATTTTTATCTACTTTAATCAGAATCTATTTCTTAAATCATAATCCCCCTCTATTCAATAGATAAAGATCTTAACAATGTTTCACATGAAACTTTTGATTCATAAAGTTATATACCAAAACATAAATCTATACTCTTAATTAATTCCAAC
>CAZENB010000056.1:0-10234 GCA_964513555.1 uncultured Rhizobium sp.
GCTAACGCTCCTCGCAATGACAGAAGTGATAAAACTAATACTTCAAGGGATAATTGCCCTTTTTTTCATAAAAGTAATATTGAAAATCAAAAAGCACTAAACTATCGTCAATTACTCTCTTTCTTTTCAATCTTCAAAAAAGCTTAATGCAAATAAGAACCATGAAAAAAATTAGCTCATCTTCAAAGCTGTTGCTGTGGCTTTTTTCCTGCTTCTTTTTTAGTGCAAATGCTTTCTCTAGCAATTTAATTATCAAGGGTAATGACAGAGTTACCAACGGTACTATAAAATCTTATGTTGCAAACCTTAATCAAGAAATAGTTTCACAAAAAGAAATTGATGAGTCTTTAAAGAAACTATATGAATCTGATCTTTTTTCTGAAGTAAAAATTTACCCAGAGTTGGGTTCAATAATTGTTGAAGTAAAAGAGAATCCAATCATCAGCAATGTTAAATTTATAGGAAATAAAAAGATTGAAGACGAAGCTTTACAAAATGAAATTTCCTTAAAAAAACGCTCAGTCTTCACAAAATCAAAACTACAATCCGATATAAAAAGAATTAATGAAATTTATCTAAAATCTGGCAGATTCCTGACAACAATTGATCCTAAAGTAATTCCAAAAGACCAAAACCGCGTTGAATTAATTTTTGAAATTTTTGAAGGAAAAACTACTAAAATTTCTAATATTTATTTTATTGGTAATGAAAATTTTTCTGACAAAGATTTACTTGATGAAATTTCTACCAAAAAATCAAAATGGTGGCGATTCTTTTCATCTTCAGACACTTATGATTCTGATCGTGTTGAATTTGACAAAGAAAAATTACGTCGTTTTTATGGCTCTAAAGGTTATGCCGATTTTAATGCTATTTCTTCAATTGCGCAAATTACACCTAATAAAGATAAGTTTTTCATAACTTTTTTAATTGAAGAAGGAATTAAATATAAACTGGGCGACATCAACATAATCAATCATATAAATAAATTTGATTCTTCTGTTTTAGAAAAAGAAATTTTGATCAAAAAAGGCAAAACTTATAATTCTGAATTAATTGACAAAACTGTTGATAGAATGGTAGAACTTATGTCAGAGAAGTCTTATGCTTTTGCTCACATTGAACCAGTTTTAAAACGCAATAAAGAAACAAAAGTAATTGATGTTGATTTTGTCATCAATGAAACTTCAGCAATTTACATTGATCAGATCATAATCAGCGGTAACACAAGGACTAAAGATGAAGTGATAAGAAGAGAATTAAGAATTCAAGAAGGTGACGCTTACAATATTATAAAAATCAATCGTTCCAAACAAAGAATAGAAAATTTGGGATTCTTTGATAAAGTTGAATTTAAAACCAAAAGAGTTTCTGAATCTGGTTTCAAGTCTGATAAAGTTAATATTGAAATTATAGTTAAAGAGAAGAAAACGGGAGAATTAAATTTAGGTATTGGATATTCTACAATTGGCAAAGCAACCGCAAATATTGGAATCAAAGAAAGAAATCTTTTTGGGACAGGACAAGAACTTGGAATAAATGTTCAAAGATCTTCATTACGCAATACATCAGAAATTAATTACACTAAACCTTATTTTATGGGCCGACCAATTGATGTTGGCTTTGACTTATCTAAATACGAATTGAATAAACTATCAACTTTAGTTTACGATCAAACCTATCAAGGCATTGTTTTGCGTGGAGACTATGCGATAACTGAATTCTTAAAACATCAAGTTCGTTACTCTTACAGCGACCAAACAGTTAGTAACGTCAGCTCAGGAGCTTCTCAAAATATAAAAAACTTGCAAGGCACTTTTAAAACTTCTGCTGTGGGTCAAAGCTTTTTATATGACAAAAGAAATAATATAACGAATCCAAAAGATGGTTATTATATTTCACTAAGCCAAGATTACTCTGGATTTGTTGGCGGCAATGTAGACAACATAAAATACGAGGGTTCATTTGGTTATTATGCTCCAACATTTAACGATGATTATATTTTAAAGTTCCTAATGCGTGGTGGTATGGTTGATGGTATTGGACAAGATGTTAGAAGTAACTTTGGCTTCTTCTTAGGTGGAAATAACTTTAGAGGTTTTGAATATGCAGGTTTAGGACCAAGAGTTTTGTCAACGGGTGATGTTGTTGGTGGTAATCAATATTATGTTGGAACAGCAGAGTTTATGTTTCCTTTAGGATTGCCAAAAGAATTAGGAATTAATGGTATTTTGTTTAGTGATAATGGAACTGTTAAAGGAGTAGATAATATCAATAAAATTGGTGCCAACGTTACTGATACTGGTTCGCTAAGATCGTCTTATGGTTTGAGTATTGCTTGGTCTTCGCCAATGGGTCCAATTCGTCTTGATTTCTCAAAAATTGCAAAAAGAGAGACTTTTGATCGTACACAAACTTTCAGATTTAGTTTTGGAGCAAGCTTTTAAGAAAAAATTATCGTTCCTAAGAAATTTTACGCAATAAGTTCATATAGATTGTGGCTCCAACTGCATTTACCTCACCATTTTTACTGTTAGTTTTATATCTTCCACCACGAGCAATTGCGTAAGATAAATCATCATAAAAAACATCAAAAGCAATATCTTGATGATAAGAGTTTTTGTCGTCACCAAATAAATCAAAACAAACCTTAATTTGGGGGAAATTTTTATATAAAGATTCCGCTATTTTTTTTGCCCTCTCAATTTCTTCTAAAATTTTATCCGATTTTATTTCTTTTAAAATATGAAGCTCTAAATCAAGTAAATCATAATTATTTAACATAATTTTATTGATCAGTTTACTTTTTTGCCCTACTATTTTATTAACTTCTGAAATGTTTTTTCTAACAATTGCTGATTTAAGAGATTCTTTATTTTGCAAATTTATTTCAGACAAAAATATATCCAAAAAATTTGGGAAAGAAAACTCAATTAAAAACTTCTCACTTTGATTTTTACCACTTATTTTTTCTAAAACTTGCAACAAAATTTGCACAATTTCGAAATTCGATTTTTCATCATCACAACCTATAATTTCAACTCCCACCTGTGTTTGTTGTCTGTCTTTATAAAGATCATCATTTTTAGCACACAACACATCACCAACATAGCATAACTTAAGTGGTAGATTTTCTTCTCTTAAACGACCATTTAAAAGCCTTGATACTTGGGGCGTTATGTCATTTCTGAAAATCATATTTTTACCAGAAATTACATCAATTGCCTGAAAATAGTTTTCCGATTTTTGTTGATGATTAAAACTTTCCTCAAACTCAACCAAAGGCAATTTTATCAAGCGATAATTTGCAGCCAAAAAAACATCAATTGCACTGTTAATATTTTTATGATTCTTTTCTGCCTCATCAAAAAGCAGATCGTAAAATCCTACCGGTAATAATTGTTGTAACATTTTTTAATCCAAATTTTAAAGGTAATTATAACATCCTAACAAGTATTGTCCTCCTGAGCAAAGCTAAGGATGAAACTTGTTGTTATGATATAGTTGTATTTTTTAAATATTGTTCTAAAGCCAACATATCAAGCCAAGCTAACTTCTTCTTTGAAGATTGACGCATCAAATATGACGGATGAAATATTGCAAAAGTTTTAATAGTTTTAGTTAAAAAACTTGGTGAAAAATCCATAAATTTACCTCTAACACCACTGATTGGATCATTAATTCCAATTACAGCAGACATTGATGTGGCTCCAACCAAAACAATAACTTCTGGATTTAATAATTGAATATGACGCTCAACAAAAGGTCTACAAATTGCCAATTCTTCATCCGTTGGACGACGATTTCCAGGTGGTCGCCAAAAAATCACATTAGTAATATAAAAATTTTCAGCTCTGCTCATATTAATTGCTGAAAACATGGCATCCAAAACTTTACCTGAATCACCACAAAATGGAATTCCCTGTAAATCTTCGTGATTACCTGGAGCTTCACCAATCACCATAACTTTTGATGACGAATTACCATCACAAAAAACTGTGTTGGTAGCCATTTTTTTCAAATTACAGCCATCAAAATTTTCAACCGCTTTACGAAGTTCTGATAAATTTTTCGCTTCCGAGGCTGCAGCTTTTGCTTGAGCCACAATTTCATTAAGGGAGATTAATTGCTGATTTGATGAACTTAGTGCAGCCAAGTCTGGCACAACTTTATCAATTGTTGAATTTTGTTTTCTCGCCAAGTTTGCTAGGGTTGAGATTGCTTCAAATGTTGAAGATACAGGTTTTAAAAAATCATTAATAACTTTATTTTCTTCTTTTTTAACAACAATATTTTCTGTCTTTTTTATTTCTTGCCTAATTTTTATTTCATTATTTTGCTTTTTATCTTGCTGTAAAAAGTAATTTTGCGGTTTATCAGAAACAACTTCATCTAAACCATTATCAAGGTAAAATTGCAAAATTTCAGCAACATTGTTTTTTGTCATTGTTTTACTACTTGTTTAATAAATTTCTGGAAATCATCAGTCTTTTCAAAATTTTTATAAACTGAAGCAAAACGCACGAAAGCAACTTTATCGAGTTTTTCTAAAGAGTTCATGACCATTTCACCAATTTTTGAAGAAGCAATTTCAGTTTCGTTCTCCATTTCAAGTCCACGGACAATATTATTTACCATTTTTTCAACTTGAACTTCTGAAACTGGTCTTTTTCTTACTGCCATTTCAATTGATTTTTTCAATTTTTCAGGATCAAAAATTTTCTTTTCGCCATTTTTCTTGATAACCAAAATTTCACGCAATTGAACACGTTCAAAAGTTGTAAATCGTGAATCACAAGCAGCACAATAACGCCTTCTTTTTATTGACTCGCCGTCTTCTGAAATACGACTATCTTTCACTTGTGTCTCAACATTTCCGCAAAATGGACAACGCATAAAAATTAACTCTCTTTTAAACTTTTGTTACTATATTTGGTAACTATACCATCTTGACAAGTTTTGTTACCCAATTGGGTCCTCGGCTTTTAGCGGAGGACTAATCAAGTTTTAACCTGTGCGTTGGTATTTAATTTATTATTAATAATTATTTTATAACAAACTGTCATTCTGAGCGCAGCGAAGGATCTCAGTAGATAAGCTTCGAAACCTAAAAATCAGATTCTTCGCTGCGCTCAGAATGACAGACCAAGATTAAAAAAAACCTATATTTTCTCCGTCAAAGCTGCTTTAATGAAACCATCAATTTCACCATTTAAAACAGCTGTTGTGTTTCCTGTTTCAAAATCGGTTCTTAAATCTTTTACCATTTGATAAGGATGCAAAACATAAGATCTTATTTGATGTCCCCAACTGTTATCAGTTTTAGCAGAATCACTTAGTTCTTGCGCAACTTTTTTCTTTTTCAATTCAAGTTCATAAAGTCTTGATTTCAACATTTTCATACATTCCGCACGATTTCTAAGTTGCGAGCGGTCAGTTTGACATTGCACTACAATGTTTGTGGGCAAGTGTGTCATTCTAACTGCCGAATCAGTTTTGTTAACATGCTGCCCTCCAGCACCACTTGCCCTAAATGTATCAACCCGCAAATCTTTTTCTAAAACTTCAATCTCAATTTCATCATCAACTTGTGGATAGGCCCAAATAGACGCAAAGCTGGTTTGTCTTTTGTCATTGGCATTAAATGGTGAAATTCGGACAAGACGATGAACACCATTTTCTGACCTTAACCAACCAAAAGCAAAACGACCAGAAATTTTAAGAGTTGCCGATTTAATGCCAGCTTCTTCACCCGCCAAAATACTAACAATTTCACTTTTAAAATTATGAAGTACTGCAAAACGATCATACATTCTAAGCAACATTTCAGCAAAATCACAGGAATCAGTTCCACCAGCTCCAGCATTGATATCAACAAAACAATCATTTACATCATTTTCACCAGAAAATAGGCATTCAATTTCAAATTTATCTGCTGCTTTTTTTAATTCTGAAAATTGTTTTTCAATATCACAAATTAATTGATAGTCATTTTCAGATCTTGCAAGATCCAAATATTGTAAATTATCATTAAAACCACTCTCTATAAAAGAAAATTTTTCTAATTTTTCTTCTAAAATTGATTTTTCTTTTAAAATTCTCTGCGCTTTTGTTTTGTTACTCCATAACTCAGGATCTTCTGATTGCTTAGTTAAATTATCAAGTTGAACCTTTAATTTATCAGGCTCAAAGACACCTCGCAATCAAATTAAGTGAGTTTTTAATTTGATCTATTAAAGCTTCTATTTCTGCGCTCATTGTTTTTTAAGATAAGAAAAAATATTGATGTTTTACAAAGTATAAATAGTTTGCTTCTTTATTTTTCACAACCTTTAAAAATTTTCTAGGAAAATATATGACTGTTTCTGCAAAAAAATTTGACTTATGTGTTATTGGAGCTGGCCCAGGTGGTTATGTTGCGGCAATTCGCGCTGCTCAACTTGGACTGAAAGTTGGTATTGTTGAAGCCAATCATTTAGGTGGAATCTGCTTAAATTGGGGCTGCATTCCAACTAAAGCATTGCTGAAATCTTCAGAAGTTAATCATCTTTTGCATAATTTAGATTCTTTCGGATTCTCGGCTGAGAAAATACAATTTGACTTCGCTAAAGTTGTTGAACGCTCACGTGCTGTTTCAAAAAAATTAAGTGGCGGAATTGCAGGCTTAATGAAGAAAAACAAAATTGAAGTTGTTGATGGTTTTGCTAAATTCTTAGATTCAAAAAAAATCTCTGTATCACAAGATGGTAAAGAAGTTGTGACCGTTGAAGCTCAATATTTTATTGTTGCAACTGGCGCAAGAGCTCGCATAATTCCAGGAATGGAGCCAGATGGTGAATCAATTTGGACCTACCGCGAAGCAATGACTCCAAAAGCATTGCCAAAATCACTTTTAGTTGTTGGAAGTGGCGCGATTGGTTCAGAATTTGCTTCATTTTATCGTAACATGGGAAGCGAGGTTATAGTAATTGAAATGGCTGAAAATATTTTGCCAGTTGAAGATGAAGAAATTTCAAAACTTGCTCGTAAATCTTTCGAAAAACAAGGCATCAAAGTTATAACTTCTGCGGCTTTAAAAAGTCTGAAAAAAGGCAAAGATTCAGTAACTGCAACTTTAGAAGTTGGCGGTAAAACTGAAGAGTTGACGGCTGAAAAAGTTATTATGGCGGTTGGAATTGTTGCTAACATAGAAAATATTGGACTTGAAAAAACTAAAGTTAAACAAGATAAAGGAAGAATCGTTGCTAACGGATATTTAGAAACTGCTGACGATAATATTTTTGCAATTGGTGACGTGGTTGGTGCACCTTGGCTTGCTCACAAAGCTTCTCACGAAGGCACAATTGCAGCTGAAAAAATTGCCAGCAAAATGGGCAAATATGATGCTAAAAAAGTTCATCCAATCAAAGTTGAAAACATTCCCGGTTGTACTTATTCAATGCCACAAATCGCATCAGTTGGCTTAACTGAAAAAAAAGCAATTGCAGCTGGTAAGAAAATTAAAGTTGGTCGCTTCCCTTACATGGCTAATGGAAAAGCAATTGCAATGGGCGAAACTGAAGGTTTAATCAAAGTTATTTTTGATGAAAAAACTGGCGAACTTTTGGGTGCTCATTTAATTGGTGCCGAAGTTACTGAAATGATTCAAGGTTATGTAATTGCTAAACAAGCAGAATTAACCGAAGAAGATTTAATGCACACAATTTTTGCACATCCAACAATGTCAGAAATGATGCATGAAGCTGTATTAGATGCTTACGGCAAAGTTATTCATTTCTAAAAGCTTATAAAGCAGAGTTTATCCGCCATTTTGTTTTATCAAAGTGGCGATTTTCAATAATTTAATGCACAATCTCTCGAAATATTACTAAAATTGTAATAATTTCCTATTTGACTAATAAAAAGCTAATTCTATGTTACTGCGCGCTTTTGGATTTGAGTTGAATTTTACATTCACCAAAGTTATCAACAAGCATATTGATTAGAAATAATCAATAATCAAAAAATCAATTATTGGTTTTAAAAAATGAAAAAATTATCATTAGTTCTTGCTGCAGTATTATTTGCTGCTAACGCTCAAGCTGCTGAAGTTAAAGCTGCTGCTCCAGTTGCTGCTCCAGTTGCTGCTAAAGCTGAAGTTAAAGCTGACGCTAAAGCTACTGCTCCAGTTGCTGCTAAAGCTGAAGTTAAAGCTGACGCTAAAGCTGCTGCTCCAGTTGCTGCTAAAGCTGAAGTTAAAGCTGAAGAAAAAGCTGCTGTAAAAGGCAAAAAAGCTGCTCCAGCTGCTGCTAAAGCTGAGTAATCCAGAATTACTTAATATAAGCGGAAAAGCCATGCTAACAATAGTTTGCATGGCTTTTTTATTGATAATTTGACAATTCTTCAAAAAAACACTTGAATTTTTTCTACATTTAAAAATAATTTAACTTCTTGTTTTAGCCGAATTAGCTCAGTGGTAGAGCAACTGTCTTGTAAACAGTAGGTCGTCAGTTCAAATCCGACATTCGGCACCACTCTTCTCTTCATCGCACAAATCGCTGTTAAATAAATAAAACACTTATGCAATACATCTCTTCCATATTATTTTGGATTTTTATTAATTCTTGGGGAGCAATAATTCCCATTCTTTACTCACCTTCTTTCATTAATAAAAATGCTAAACTAGCCGATCATGGAGCAAAAGTTTGGGCCAAAGTTGCTTTGTGGTTTTTAAAAAAATTATGCAAAGTTGATTATGAAATTATTGGTCTTGAAAAACTACCAAAAGAAACTTTTATCGTTGCTTGTAAACATCAGTCAATGTGGGAAACAATTGTTATGCATTTAATTTTTAACAGACCAGTCTATGCTTTTAAAAAAGAATTACTGAAAATTCCATTTTATGGTTGGTTTTTAAGAATTATGAGCGGAATAACTATTGATCGTAATGGAGGAGCAAGTGCTTTAAAAGATTTAATTAAACAAACAAAGAAATATTTATCTCTAAATCAAACTATAATTCTTTTTCCTCAGGGCACTAGAGTTCCTGTTAAAGAAAGTTCTGAAAAATATCCATATCAAACAGGAATTGCAGCACTTTATCTTTCGTGCAATGTCAAAGTTGTGCCTGCGGCTTTGAATTCTGGGATATTTTGGCAAAAAAATACTCTATTGAAAAAACCAGGAAAAATCACTTTAGAATTTTTAGATCCAATTGAACCAGGACTTTCAAAAAAAGATTTTATGACAAAACTTGAAGGCGCAATTGAGAAAAAAAGCAATGAATTAGCAAGATAAAAAAGGCTTTTTGATTTATTTAATACCAGCACAAATTATTTTTTATGCTGTTCTTTTAAAGATTTTGCAACTTCGGGTGGCATATACTTTTCATCATGCTTTACCAACAACTCAGAAGAAAAAAATTCATTTTCTTGTTCATCAAACTTACCTTTAGCAACAACTCCTTGTTCATCTCGAAATAAGTCAGGCAAAACACCTTTATAATTAACTTTTATTTCTTTTTCTAAATCTGTAACTATAAATTCAACATTCAAAGCATCTTTTCTTTTTATACTTCCTTGCACTACTAATCCACCAATTCTAATTTGTTTACCTTGAACTTTTTTTATAATTTCAGCCGTTTGTAATTCCGAAGGAGAATAAAAAAATACAATATTATCACGAAAATTTACTATCACAAAAAATAATGCCATTAAAGAAATAACAAAAGTTATTGTAATAAAAATTAACCTTCTTTTCTTACGATTATTTTTCATTTTTTAATATTCGCAATTTTCTTTTAAGACTTAAATAGCGATACAAAATCAAAGTTCCATAACTACCCATTGCAATAATTGTTATCAAATAGGCAGTAAGTACATAATTTGAATAATCACTTAGGTTTTCCATATTAATTAATTTTAATTAAGCACTTTTAACAAAGGTAATTTTTTACTATTTAGAATATTATATTTTGCATGGATTGCAACTTACTATTTTTAACGTTCATAATAACTTAGAAGAAGTAAATTTTCCTTTCTTAAACTAATCTTTAAAAAGATCTTTAAGTAGTTTTTTACATAAAAATATAAACAGACATTAATTCTCTAATTGAGAATTATCAATTTTTGCATAAATCATAACTTGCAAAATAAAAGCAAGTTTTTATCCTGCGTTCTCTTACTTCTAAATACAGGCCTAAATAGCTCAGTTGGTAGAGCAAAGGACTGAAAATCCTTGTGTCGCTGGTTCGATT
>CAZENB010000057.1:0-9237 GCA_964513555.1 uncultured Rhizobium sp.
AGTCATCCAATACAGATAAAGAACATACAGAACAAGATCAAAAAGAAAATGAAGTGGAGAAAAAAGCAGTAAAGAATAAAAGCTTTTTTGATTGGTTGATCTTCTGGAAGGATGAGGAGGAAGAAAATCTTGAAATTCACAATTTAGTTGAAATAGATCAAGTCAAAAAAGCGGAAAAACTCGAACCAAAAGTTTCTATACAACCTTCAAAAAAGTACGTATTTAATAAAGTAGGAAAGGAAACCTCTAAATTTGAAGAAAATGAACAAAAGAAAGAGGAAGAAAAAATTGAGTCATCCAATACAGATAAAGAACATACAGAACAAGATCAAAAAGAAAATGAAGTTTAGTTATCTAAAATTTTTTACCAAATTTATCCCATAATGTATATTATGTAAAATTAGATATATTAAATTAAGGGGTTATACCATTAAAAACAAAAAAACTATCATCTTGAAATCCTTTGCTTCTGCTCGAGATAACAGTTTTGATTAGGAATTGAATTGTTTATTAAGGAATAATTATCTTAAATTACTATAAAAGATTTTTGACTTATAAATCATAATAGTTTTATAATTCTTCTTCCCGATTTTTTACTTTTTAGAATTCTTATTTTGGGAAATTTTGTTCTAAAGGTTTTATAAATTATAATGTTCTTATAAATTATTAAAACCTTTAGAAATTACATTTCTGTAAGAAATACCTTATATATAACAAAAGTTAAAAAATCTCTTTTGTTTAAAAAAATATAAGTCAAAATAATTTCACAGAGTTTGTTTATTTGCCTCCGTGGCGGAATTGGTAGACGCGATAGACTCAAAATCTATTGTCCTTTGCGGATGTGTCAGTTCGAGTCTGACCGGAGGTACCACTCTTTATATATCTTATAAAAGTGCTTCATTTTGCTGATCTAATAAAAGCTGTTACGCTTGGAATTGTTGAGGGTCTAACAGAGTTTATACCTGTTTCTTCAACTGCTCACCTTGTTATAACATCATATCTTATTGATTTTAACTCTATCAAAAACAATCTTTTTGAAATAGTAATTCAGTTTGGTGCCATATTGGCAGTTTGTTTAGTCTATAGAAAAAGAATTTTTGAAGTTATATTTAATTTAAACCAGAAAAAACAACAAAATTTCTTACTTAATATTGCCCTTGCCTTCTTACCAGCAGCTATTCTGGGAGTTTTATTTCATAAAATAATTAAAGAGTTTCTATTTTCTAACTTAGTAATTGCTTTAAGTTTGATTATTGGAGGCATTATTATGCTTATTGTGGATCATAAACCACAAAAATCAGAGATTAATGATTTGAATGAAATTACTCATTTTAAAGCTTTGTTGATTGGTTTTTTTCAATCTTTAGCAATGATACCTGGTGTCTCAAGGTCTGGAGCAACAATTATTGGTGGATTATTGTTAAAGTTTAATCGTAGAGTAGCTACTGATTTTTCATTTTTTTTAGCAATCCCAACAATTTTTGCCGCTTCATTTTATGATTTAATTAAAAACATAAATGATCTTGATGCTTCTAACATTGAACTTATATTGATTGGAATAGTTTCTTCATTCATATCAGCAATTTTAGTTATAAAATGGTTTCTAAATTATGTTAGTAAAAACAATTTTGTTATTTTTGGAATCTATCGAATTGTGGTGGGATTTTTGATTTTATATTTAAGTTTATTATAGATGACACAAGCACAAGAAAAATTTGCGATTAGATTTGGACTTGGAGCTATTAAAGCCGTTGGTTTTAATATGATGGAAAATGCCGCAAAAGAAAGAAAAGAAAATGGTAATTTTAAAGATATATATGATTTTTCTGAAAGGCTGGATCCAAGATCAATTAATAAAAAATCAATAGAAGCTTTAGCAAAAGCTGGTGCTTTTGATGATTTAACAAAGAATCGTCGTCAAATTGCTGAATCTTTTGATATTCTATCTTCACACGCCTCTCAAAAACAAGAAGATGCATTATCAAACCAAATGAGTCTATTTGGTGGTTTGCCAGAATCTGAATCAAGGCCTGAACTAAGAAAGGTTGAAAATTGGACTAAAGCAGAAAAGTTAACAAAAGAATTTGAGGCATTTGGCTTTTTCTTAAATGAACATCCTGTTGATGATTATTTGCCAGAGCTAAGAAAACGTGGGGTTGTTTTTTCAGATAAATTAGAACGTGATGAACTAGAAGATAATAACTTAATTAAAATGGCAGGAGTTGTTGCAGCAAGCAAGCATAGATCGGGTTCAAGAGGACGTTTTGCTTACATGACAATTTCTGATCCTTTTGGTATTTTTGAAGCGATGATTTTTGATGAGGAGCTAATTACTGGCGCCAGAGACTTGTTGGTTGATGGTAGCATGATATTAATAGAGTGTTTGGTGAAAAAAGATGACGGTGGAACAAGAATTTTGGTTAGAGAAGTTAAAAAGTTAGAAGATTTTATTAAAAATACCAAACCAGCTGATGAAGATTTTGAAGACATTAAGAAGCAGCCAAGTAGAAATCGTGATTTTTCTGCAAAAAGAAATTTCAGTGGTGGCAGTGAAGATTTTGAAAGTGGTGGACTAAAAAGATTTTCAGAAACCAATAAGCAAGATTCTATCAAACAAAATGAACAGAAAGCTTATCAAGAAAAAATTGAAACTTTAAAAGCCAAAAAGATTTTTTCTTCGGTACAAATTATTATAAAAGAAAAAGATTCATTACAAAGCGTAAAAGCTTTACTATCTCAAAGAACAGCGCCAAATAATTTTGAAAAATTCAGTACAGTTCTATTCTGTATTATGCGAGGTGGAAAAGTTTTTAAAGTGGAATTATCGCAAAAATATTTGCTTGATGATTTTGATGTTTCTAAATTAAGATCTTTTGATAAAGTTATTGATGTGGAATGTTTGTAAAGTTTTTTTAATTTGAATTTGTGAACAAAAAGCTAAATAAAAAATACATATTTGTTTTACTTTTACTGGCCTTATTTTTTATCTGCCGAACCGTTTTGCTTGTTCACAGTTTTTCTCATAAAATTATCTCTGATGAAGTGGGTTTTATAAAAGTTGAAAACCATTTTTTAGAAAAAGTTTTTTTCTTTCATGATGAAGATAAGAATCAAACAAAACAAGATTATGAAAGCTGTCCTTTGTTATATTTATTAAATTCACAAAAACAATTGTTGTTTTACCCTGCTCTATTTGCAGCAATTAATGTAATTTATCTTTCTTTTGTTAGACGCAGTTTTGATAAAGTAAAACTCTCTTATCTTATCTCCTCTTATCTGGTGCGCGCTCCACCTCAAATTTCTTTGTAAAAAAATATCATTCTAACAAGATTGTCTCGTTGATCTTATCTACTGAGATTATGATTTTATGCTCAGGATAACACTTGTTATTTTAGAAATAATACAAAAATTTAATATTTTTTATGAAAAAAATTCCTCACCTTTTAGCGCGCGCTTACTCGCCAATTTTAATTGCTATGCAAATGTTTATTTTAGCTCAAACTACAAAAGCACAAGATTTCTCAAGTGACTCAAAAGTTAGTGAATATGAAGTTACTGCAAAAAAACTTGATGAATCAAGAAATAATCTATCAGTTAAAACTGGAGGTAGTTCGTTTGTTTTTAATCAAAATGACATTGATAATTTGCCACAAGGTCAAGCAACTTCCTTAAGCCAAGTTCTTTCACGAGCTCCATCAGTTGTACAAAATTCGCAAAATCAACTTCATGTAAGAGGTGATCATGCGAATTTACAATATCGTATTAATGGTGTTATGTTGCCTGACGGTGTGAATGGTTTTGCACAAAAACTTGATACGCATTTTGTAGATTCTATTGATTTCTTAACTGGTGCAATGCCAGCTCAATATGGAATTAGAACTGCTGGTGTTGTTGATATTAAAACTAAAAGTGGTTCAGCTTTAAAAGGCGCAAGATCAGAATTTATGTTTGGTGGTAATGATTTATTTCAAGCCAATCAACAAGTGGGAGGTAATAAATCTGGAATCGATTATTACTTAAATGCAACTTATTTGCAAAATTCAAGAGGAATTGAAGCCACAACTGCGGCCAGAAACTCTAATCATAATGACACGTCTCAAGATAATATTTTTGGTTATTTTTCTAAACTTTTAGATCTTTCTAAGAGAGTTAGTGTAATTGTTTCAAATTCAACAAATCGTTATCAAATTCCAAATAATCCAAATCAAGCAGCAGAGTTTGATTTAAGTGGAGCAACTGCTGATTCAAATTATTTAAATGAAAAGCAAGTTGAACAAAATCGTTTTGCCATTGCTTCGCTTGATGGTATAAATAATGAAGGAGTTAGTTATCAATGGTCACTTTTTTCTTCTCAAAGCAACATGCAATTTAAACCAGATTATAATGGTGATTTAATATTTAATGGAATTGCTTCAAGTTTAAATAGAAATAGTGTTACCAATGGTTTACAAGGTGATTTTAGTTACCAAATTAATGATAAAAACACTTTAAGATCTGGTATTTACGCTACAACAAATCGTGTTGAAAGTCAGAGTTCTAATTGGGTTTTTGAAGGTTCTGGTCATGGTCATTCATTCGTTCAAACTTCGACTATTCCTTTTAAAATTGATGATAATGGTAACAAAACTTCAAATCTATATTCTGGCTATTTGCAAAACGAATGGAAAACAACTGATAAATTGACTTTGAATTATGGTGCAAGATTTGACATTTCTCAAGCTTATGTCAGAGAAAGTCAATTAAGTCCAAGATTCGGGGGAGTTTATAATTTATCAGAGAAAACCAAAGTTAATTTTGGATATGCCAGATATTTCACCCCTGCTCCAACCTCGCAAATTTCTCAAAACACAATTGATAAATTTGAAGGAACAAGTAACGAAGCAGAAGTTGGACTAAATGGTAAGGTAAAAGCAGAAAGAAGTAATTACTTTGATTTGGGTGTAACTCATAAGGCAACGAAAAATTTAACTTTGGCGCTTGATAGCTACTATCGTCAAGTTAAGAACATGCAAGATGAACATCAATTTGGTAATTCGCTTCTATATTCTCCATTTAATTATGAAAAAGGAAAAGCTTATGGAGTTGAATTTAAAGCTGATTATAAAAAAGATAATTTTGCTTCTTACCTAAACTTTGCAGCTCAAAGAGCTTATGCCAAAAATATTGTATCAGCACAATATATAGTTCATGAAGAAGAATATGATTATATAAAAAATAATTATGTTCGTCTTGATCATGCACAAAATTACACTGCTGCAATTGGAGCTTCTTACATTTTCTTAAAAACCAAATTTGCAGCTGATGCAATTTTTGGTTCTGGTTTAAGTACTGGAGAAAATAATAAGAATACTATGCCATCTTATTGGCAATTTAATGGTAGTGTTTCTAGAGATTTGGAAATTCCTTTGATTGGAAAAATTAATAGTAGAATTTCGGCAATTAATTTACTTGATGAAGTTTATCAATATTCAGATGGTTCTGGAATTGGTGTTTCTGCTTCGCAATATGCACCAAGAAGAACATTTTACTTAACTTTTAGTAAAAAATTCTAAAAGTAAAATAAGTAAATGTTTGATATAGATATCAGGGGAGAATTGGCAAATGTTAATTCTTCCCAAGCTTTTTGGCGCGCTATGGGCTCTAATTTTTTTGAGTATGGTTGCTCTTGTTCTGTTTCTCATGCACAAAACCATTTTGTGATGAAACCAAGTTATCTTGATGCACAAAGAGAAATAACAAAATCTCATAAAATTATTTTCGAAGGACAAGAAGGAAATCGCTCTGAAGCTTTGGCAAACTTATTGGCAGTTTGCAAAGTTCAAGATCAACTTTCTGGTGAAATGTCTTTTTCTTCTAAAAAAACTTCTGAATTTAAAAAAAATGCCTTCTGATTCTATAAACATAGTTCCAGGTAATTCGATAAAGCGCTGGCCTGCGCATCTCAAGACACCCTCTTACCATATTTCTGAATTTAAAAAACAATTTGGCATTAAAGATTGTGAAAATGGTTTTACAATTGAAGGACAAGAATATGATATTCGTGATCAAGGTTTTAAAACTTGGCTTGGTTTCAATGAAAGAAAAGCACAAGAAGAAAATTTGCAAGAAACTCAAATTTTAGATTTAGAAAATGGAAAAGAAAGTTTTCAAAAATCTTCAGAAAAAGAAGAAGAAGAAAAAGTAGAAGAGAAAATTGATGAATTTGATACTAAAAATTTATGTATTAGTATTCCTCAAGATAAAAAAGCTATTTCAAAAAAGAAAAAGCTTAAAAAGAATGATCAAGTTTCTCAAACTGAGTTTGAGAAAAAAGATATTTCTACTCAGACAGTTTCTGCTGAATTTTATGAAATTAGTAACGTTGATTCAGATTCTGAAATAGATTTAGAAAAAATTTCTGTTCTTTATCCAAAAGGAACAAAATTAAAACAACAACAATCAAAACAATTAACTACACATGTCTAATATAATTGAAATAATAAAAAATGGTGGATTCTTTATGTATCCACTATTTTTTTGTGCTATTTTATCAATAGCTTTAATTATTGATAAAATTTTGCTTCATAAAAGACTGGCAAAAATTCCAAAAAACTTATCAGAAGAAGTTGAAGCTGAAGAGTTTTCTTGGAAAAGAGTTGAACAAGAGTTGCAAAAAATTGTTTCTGAGAATTATTATAAAAATTTTATCAATCTTCTTTTGCAGAATAAATCAAAACCAATTTGGTGGATTGAATCACGAGCAAATGATGAAGCTAAAATAATTGAAAAATCTATTTCTTCGGGAATGTGGATTTTAGAAACAATTGTTACAGTTGCTCCTCTTCTGGGTTTACTTGGTACAATTTTTGGAATGATGGATTCTTTTAAATTAATTGGTGATGATAGTTTAATTAATCCAACTGGAGTTACTGCTGGAGTTGCGGAAAGTTTGATTGCAACCGCTTTTGGTCTTATAGTTGCTGTTATTTCTCTTTTTGCTTACAATTACTTTTCACGTAAGCAAGATCAAATTCTTGATGATTTAGAAAGACTGGGAACCAAATTAGTTGATCAAATAAAATTAGAATCTGGAGAAAAATAATATGAAATTTTCAAGAAGAAAAACTTCAAAGAAAGGTCGTATAGAAATTATTCCAATGATTGATGTCATGTTTTTTTTACTTGCAACTTTTATGTTAGCTTCAATTTACATGAGCAAACTTGATTCTTTACCGGTAAATTTGGCAAAAGGTAAAGCTGATAAGTTGTTAGATAAAAATAAAATTACTATAACAATTGACGCTCAGAATAAAATTTTTCTTAACAAAGAATCTGTTTTGCTTGAAGATTTGGGTGTAAAAATAAAACCCTTAATTAATTCCTCGAATCAAAAAATTATAATAGTTTCAGATCAAGATTCTAAGCAAGGTGTTGTTACTCAAACAATGTTGAAAGCAAGAGAAAATGGAGCAACTAATTTTTCAATTATGGTAAAAAATTAATGAAATATCCGTTTACCAGCTTTTCTTTGGCTTTTTTATTATCGTTTCTATTGCCTTACTTGTTGTTTTTTTCTTTTGAAGAAAAAACAAAACTTATTCCAGCAACCGTTGAAATTGATTCTTTATTTATTGAAGGAAATGAAAAATTTGCTCAACAAGAAAGTCAACAAATTGCTGTGAAACAAAAATTGGAAGATAAGGTTTTAGAAAAAGAAGGTGAAGAGACAAATAAAGTTCTCACAAAGCATGAAAATAAATCTTCTAAAAAATCAGAAAAAAATAATCATCAGCAGAAAAATCAGGAATCGGAAAAAAAATTACTAGTTTTATATGGACCATTACCAAAAATTCCTGAACATCTTAAAAGTGAAGCTTTTCAAACTTATGCTATGGCGCGTTTTTATGTATCCAAAGATGGCTCTGCAAAAGTTGAGTTAATAAAACCATCAAGCAATCCTGAACTTAACTATCTTTTGCTTAAAAACTTGGCAAATTGGAAATTTGAATCTTCAGAAAAAGATTCAATTCAAGATATAAAAGTTAATTTTAAAGTAGAAAACCAATAACAATTTTGTCTAAATTTTCTTCGAAAGTGCAATTGCAACCTTTACGGTCGATTTTATGATCGCTGACAATGGAGTGTAAGCTGAAAATTCAGCGGCTTTGTTTTCGTAGGCAATATCTCTATGTTCAAGTTCTTCATCTCTGAACTTTTGAATTTTATTTTTTAGATTTTCTAAGTTTATTTGATTTATCTGATTGCGTTCTTTTTGTTCTGATTGTTCTAAAAATTCAATTTGTTCTTGATAGTGCTTATCAATGGTTTCTTCAACTGCTGTTGTACAAACCATTGCGGCTTTTTTGTCAATAATTGCTGTAAAAAATCCCAAAGCAAATCCACCAGCTTTCCAAATAGGATGTAAAGCTGTTGGACGAATTTTATGTTTCTTAATTTCTTCATTAAAATAATCAAAGTGAACATCTTCCTGTCTTTTCATATGTTCAACAAGTTTAAGAGTTTCTTTGTCTTTTTTAAGTTTTAAAGCTGCGATTTGACCATTATAAATGACTTTAGCTCCAAACTCACCGGCGTGATCAACTCTAATTATTTCGTGCAGTTTTTTTTCAAAATTCATATTATTTTGATAAAAGCATTACCACTTCTTGATGAAGTTTGCGTTTTGCGATATCAAGTGCTGTGCTACCGCTTATATCTTTTAAGTCAGTTCTGCCACCAGAGTTTATAATTAGTTGAACAACAGAAACTCTTCCCTGATCGGCCGCATAGTGAAGTGCGGTTCTGTGATAGCGTAAACCTTGAATATCAACATTTACTCCTGATTTTATTAACAGATCAGAAATTTGAGAATAGCCTTTTTGTGCCGCAAAGTGAAGTGCAGTCCAACCATCAATTGTAAGAGCATTTACGTTGGCTCCATTTTCAATTAGAAATTTTGTCAGTTCATAGTCGTTATGTTGAGCCGCTAAATGAATTAATGCAGTATCATTCTCGTTTTTAGCGTTAACGTTTGCTCCTCTAATAACAAGAGCTCTAACCTCTTCCACAACAGTTTCTCTGTTATCATTGCAAACCTGAAATAAATCGTTATCTAATTCAAATGACATAAAACTTTGTCTTAATTAATAATTATTAAACATTAAACCTAAAGTGGAATACATCTCCATCTTGAGTGATATATTCTTTGCCTTCTAATCTTAATTTTCCGGCATTCTTGGCTCCTTCTTCTCCACCAAG
>CAZENB010000057.1:9247-10130 GCA_964513555.1 uncultured Rhizobium sp.
TTACATAATCTTCGTAAGAAATTGTTTCGGCACGGATAAACCCTTTTTCAAAATCAGTATGAATAACCCCAGCAGCTTTTGGTGCTGTTGAGTTTTTCTTTAGAGTCCAAGCATGACATTCTTTTGGACCAACTGTAAAAAATGTAATTAAATCTAAAAGTTTGTAAGAACTTTTTATAATTTGAGAAAGTCCAGTTTCTTTCAAGCCAATACTTTCAAGAAATTCTTTTTTTTCTTCTTCACTTTCTAAGTTGGAAATTTCAGATTCAATTTGAGCGCAGATTTTAATAACCTGATAGTTATTTTTATTGCCAAAGTCCTCAACCATTTGAGAATATTTATTTCCTTCCAACTCATTTTCTTTTAAATTACATACAAAAAGTTGTGGTTTAAAAGTAATTAATTGCAAATTTTTTAATATTTTTTCCTCTTCATTTGAAGCAATTTGAACCAATCTTGCTGCTTTACCGTCTTTTAAAACCTCTAATACTTTTTTTGCTATCGCAATTTGTTCAGCAGCATCTTTTTCAGTTTTAGCTTTTTTTTCTAAAGCTGGAATTCTTTTTTCTAAGCTTTCCATATCAGCAATAATTAATTCTAGTTGAATTAACTCAATATCTCGAATTGGATCGACTCCACCTTCAACGTGAGTGATATTTTCATCTTCAAAACATCTAATCACATTTATAATTGCGTCAACTTCACGAATATGCGATAGAAATTTATTTCCTAAACCCTCCCCAGTGCTTGCACCACGAACTAGTCCAGCAATATCTACAAATTCAATTTGAGTTGGAATTATTAGTGCTGATCCAGCAATTTTTGTTAATTTTTCTAGTCTAAAATCAGGAACGTTTACTTTACCAATATTTGGTTCAATTGT
>CAZENB010000058.1:0-9629 GCA_964513555.1 uncultured Rhizobium sp.
GTCTTTCTGAAGAAACTACAACTGGTGTTGCAAGACTTTATCAGATGGAAAAAGAAGGAAAATTAAAAGTTCCAGCAATTAATGTTAACGATGCTGTAACAAAATCAAAATTTGACAATCTTTATGGATGTAAAGAAAGTGTAATTGACGGAATAAAGCGTGCTACAGATGTAATGATTGCTGGAAAATTAGCTGTAATTTGTGGCTATGGTAACGTTGGAAAAGGTTGCGCTGAAGCTTTTAAATCTCAAGGCGCAAGAGTTGTTGTTACTGAAATTGACCCAATTTGTGCACTTCAAGCAGCAATGGCTGGTTATCAAGTTCTACCAATTGAGGATGTTGTTGAGCAAGCAGATATTTTTGTCACTGCAACAGGTAACGTTGATGTCATAACGATTGAGCATATGAGAAAAATGAAAGACTGTGCAATTGTCGGTAATATTGGTCACTTCGATAATGAAATTGAAGTTGCTTCACTAAAAAACTTAAAATGGACAAATATTAAACCACAAGTTGATCAAATCACTTTTACTGACGGTAAAAGAATTATTTTACTTGCTGAAGGAAGATTACTGAATTTGGGATGTGCAACTGGACATAGCGCATTCGTGATGTCAGCAAGCTTTACAAATCAAGTTATGGCTCAGATTGAACTTTGGAATAATCATAAAAAATATAAAAATAAAGTTTATATTTTACCAAAAGAACTAGATGAAAAAGTTGCATTACTACATTTGAAAAAACTTGGCGCAAAATTAACTAAACTTAATGATAAGCAAGCAAGTTACATAAGTGTTTCTGATTCTGGTCCTTTCAAAACTGATAACTACAAATACTAACCAAAACTGCGTAATAAAAAATGGAAAAATTTCAAATTACTAAAGAAGGTTATCAAAAATTAAAATCAGAACTTGATAATCTAAAAAATGTTGAAAGACCAAATATAATAACTGCAATTGCAACAGCACGAGAACTTGGTGATTTGAGAGAAAATGCTGAATATCATGCAGCAAAAGACAAACAGGGTTTTATTGAGGCTCAAATTTCTGATTTTGAAGATAAACTTTCTCGAGCAGAAATAATTGATATCTCAAAACTAAGCGGTAATCAGGTCTTATTTGGCGCAACTGTAAAATTAGAAAATTTAGATAATGGAAAATTCGTAACCTACAAAATTGTAAGTGAATTTGAAGCAAATATTGATGACGGTTTAATTTCTTCTCTATCTCCGGTTGCAAGAGCTCTTATAAATAAAGAGGTTAACGATGAAGTAGAGATCAAAACTCCTGGTGGAGTGTTCAATTATGAGATAGTTGAAATAAAATTTATTTAGAAAAGAAAAATATTATTTGACATAAAAAAAACTCACCACTATTACCTTAGCTTATTAGAGCTTTTAGTTCTTTTTAGCTTACGCTTTATTTTAATTAATAAATTATAGTTTCATAAATATGAAAAAAACTTTTTCTTCAAAAAAATCAGCATTCTCACTGATTGAGTTATCAATTGTGTTGATTATTATCGGATTATTAATTGCTGGTGTAACAGGCGGCGCAAGCTTGATCAAAAGCTCAGAACTTCGTGCCGCTATGGGCGAAGCTAGAGGTTACGCAGTTGCAGTTAACGGTTTCTACGCTCAATTCAACGCTCTTCCAGGTGACTACAAAACTGCTGTTAATGGTTCTGGAACTGCTGGTTCTACTAACGGTGCAAACAGCAAAATCGAATACTACGCATCTGACGCAAGTGGTTCTTATAACTCAGAATCAGTTATTGCTTGGGATCAATTAATCAAAACTGGTGCAGTTGACTCTACTCTTGCTTTAACTTTAACTGCAGTTGGAACTGCTCAAGTTGCAGGAACTCAAATGCCAGCTTCAAAAATCAAATTTGCTGGATGGCACTATGATTATAATACAACTTCTTTACAAAACGTTATCGTTTTAACTGGAACTACTGCTGCAACTTCAAGTGCTTCAAACACTCTAGTTAATGGAACTACTACTTCTACTGGTTCATTAATTGGAACTGATGCTCTTTCAATTGATACTAAAATTGATGATGCTAATGCGAGCACTGGTAAAGTTAGAGGTGTTAACCCAGGTTCTTCAACTTGTCACTCTTCTGGTACTTACCAAACTTCAAGCTCATCTACAAAAGTTTGTGCTATCTCTTACCAAGTTGATGTTAACTCTTAGTATTTAAGCGTTAAATTAAAACTGAAAAAACCCTGCCACGTAAAAGTGACAGGGTTTTTTTGTGTAAAAAATTAAGAAACAAAAAGAAAATGAAAGACTCAGAAAATAACAATCCATCATTAGCAAAATTTCTCACTCCGATAATTTTCTTATATGCTTCTTTTTCTTTCGTTATTTCATTTAATCAAGGCTTTTTGGCATTATTACACTTAACAATTGTAGCAATCAGTGGATTTTATCTTCTAAGACTCTTAGGAATGAATTTATCAGCTTTTAAAGTTGAAATGGCAGTGAAAATTATTATCTCAGCATTATTACTTTGTATCACTGCAATATTACTTTTATTGACTAATTATTTTTCAATTTAGTTACTCAAAATCTCTCTATAGTCATTGCGATCAGCATTAGCGACGAAGCAATCCCAGAAAATAATTAATTTAAACTATATACCATCTTAACAAGCATTATCATCTTAAGCGTCAGCGAAGGATCGGGGAGGCAAACTTTGAGCAAAAAACTTCTGAGATCCTTCACTAACACTCAGGATGACACTTGTTGTGATGGTATAATTATCTTAATTTAAAACTGGATTGCTTCGTCGCTAAATCTCCTCGCCATGAAAACAAAAATGCAAACCTAAACAATCTCAACAAATTCAATCAAATCATCTTTAAGATATTGCTGCGGGATCAACTTTTCAGAAGTTACACTAAAAAAAGTTTGTAAATTGGTAAGTGCAATTTCATCAAATAAATCATTTTTTCTTTTTTCATCTAGATGAGACACAACTTCATCAAATATTAAGATTGTGGGAAGGTTTTTATAAATTGATGAAATTTTTGCTCTTGCTAAAGTAATTGAGATCATAATTGATTTTTGTTCTCCAGTTGAAGAATTGGTTGCTAAAGCTTTCTTAATTGTGAAAATAGCATCAAAATCACTACGATGAACACCAAAATTAGTTTTGAAGTTTTCTAAATCTGCTTCACGATTTTCTTTTAATTTTTTATTATAAAATTCTTCCAATAAAACAGAGCTTTGCTTCATAACCATCTGCTCAATATCGCCAGTAACTTGTAATTGCGCTTTAGGAAAACTTGATGAAAAAGAGTTTATAGCTTTATTGAAAAAATCAACCGCTTCCATTCTCGCTGAAGCAATTGCAATTCCAGTCTCAACAATTTTATCTTCAATAATATCAAGCCACTTCTCAGAAGATTGTTTTTGTTTATAAAACTTATATTTCTGTAAAATTAATAACCTTTCTTTCAACAATTTTTTGTAGTCGTTAATTCGTGAATTGTGATTAAAATCAATATCAGCAACTATCTTATCAAGATAATCTCTTCTTTCGCTCTTACCCAAAATAAAGAGAGATTCGATTTGAGGAGTCAAATAAATAACATTAATAAACTGATTTTTAAACTCGCTTTGTTTTTTTGCAGTTAACAGCTCTTCATTAATCTTTATATTCTTTTTCTTCTTTATCTTATCAAAAGAAATGCCAATTTTTTCTATAAAATCGTGATCTAAGATCTCAGAGTAAATACTAAATTGACTTGCTGAATTTCCATGTTTTGAGAAAATCATTTCCTCAAAATCTGAACCACGCAAAGAGGAAAAACGACCAAGGAGAGTTATTGATTCTAATATATTAGTTTTTCCAACACCGTTCTCACCAAATAAACAGACAAGTTTCTTGGAAAAATTTAATTTTTTTTGTGAAAAGTTACGAAAATTTGTAAGTAAAATTTTGTTTATTTTAGTCATTTAGAAAATTCTAAATTCTAACTGGCATTATTACAAAAATTGCGTGCATATCTTTCGCTTCAAGTAGAACTGGAGAAAAACCATCTTTTAATTTCATGATCATTTCTTCTTTATCAATTTGACCAATAACATCAAGCAAATAGCGTGAGTTAAAGCCAGTTTCAATTTTATCACCAGAATAATTAACATCTAATTCTTCATAAGCGAAACTTCCGTCATTTGTACTAACTTGTAAATTTATTTTACCATTTTCAACCGACATTTTTAAAGATCTATGCTTATCATTTGCAACAGTTGAAACACGATCTACACAATCAAAGAAAGATTTTTTATTTACTAAAGCAGTTTGATTGTTATTTTTAGGCAAAACTTTGTCGTAATCTGGAAATTCACCATCAATAAGTTTGGAAACTATAGTTGCCTGTTCTGAAATTATTTTAATTTTAACTCTTGAAACTGAAATTTTAATTTTCTTTGAACCATCTATAATTCTTCTGATTTCAGCAACTGATTTTTTTGGCAGAATAACTCCAAACTCCGTATCTAAATTTTCTGAAGCTAAATAAGACAGCGCAAGTCTGTGACCGTCTGTTGCAACGCATCTTAGCTCAAAACCACCTTCTCTTTTGATTGACTGCAAAAATAATCCATTCAAATAGTAGCGAGTTTCATCATTAGAAATAGCAAAGCGAGTTTTATCAATCATTTTTGCCAACTTATCCGCATTAACTTCAACTTCTTTTCCAAGCTCTCCTTCTGAAAGACTAGGAAATTCAGAAGCATCGATGCAAGGCAAGCTATATTTAGATTTACCAGATTTAATTTGTAGTATCGCTTGACTTTCTTGAGAAATCATAATTTTCGCTGCATCAGGAATTTTTCTTACAATGTCAAAAAACATTTGAGCTGGCACTGTAGTTGATCCACTATTCTTGATATCAGCTTCAAAACTTGTTGTCACTACAATGTCCATGTCAGTTGCAGCCATGGCAACTTTATCATCCAAAACTTCAATTTTAATGTTTTGTAGAACTGGAATTGTATTCTTTTTTTCAACGGCACCATTAACGCTGGAAATTGCTTTAAGCAAAACTGGTTTTGATACTTCAAATTGCATAGAATTAAATGATTTTATTTGTGAAAAATTTTAGGTAAATTTAGTCTTAATTTAGCTTAAATTCAACTTTTATTTGAAAGATTATAATAAAAATGAAATTATTTGGAATTACAGTTAAGATATGATTGATCTAAAAAAATTTTAGAAAAAACCAAACTGAGTTCCAAGATCAAAATAAATTGCCATATTTTCTTTACGATTATCAAGCAAATACTGGGATTTTGACAAAACCCATGCGCAAGTGAGTGATGTTGTAAACTTAGAATTATCAAAACCAATGCTAAACCCTGAACTGGAAAGCCTTCCCGACTCTTTACCAAATGATGATTTAACAAAACCATAATCATAAAACGGAGTAATAGAAAAGTAATTTATAAGATTTGAAAAGCTTCCAAGATCTTCCGCATCAAATAATGAATCAGAAATTTTGTGCAAATTTAAAGTTAACTCATTCTTAATATTATAGCCAGAATCATTAGAAATTGAACCATTCCTTAAACCACGAACTGTATAAAAACCACCAACTGAGAATTGATCAATTCCATAAAGTTTTTGTTTGGATAATTGACTATCAAAGCTTAAATTATATATCGAATTTTCCAAATAAGGGATTGTAAATTTAAGACTATAATTTGCATAAAATTTAAACATTTCAAATTCAGCATGAGCATCTTCTGCAGCTATTGTTTTTGAATCTTTTCTGGCATCTAAAATGTTCAAAGATCTACTGTAAGTCGGTTTTAAGTATAAGCTTGCATTGTCAAAAAAAACAGAATTTATAATTGAAAAAGAAGCTATTGAAGCTTTTCTACTACTTGTATCTATTTTTTGATCATTCGAGAAATTCTGGTTATATCTTCTAGTAATATCAAAATTAGAATTAACTTTGAATCTCTTTGATTTAATAATGTTACTATTCAAACCTGCAGTACTTGTTGAGGTATGACCTTCTGACTTAGAAAATCCATCATTTCCGCTTTTAAAAAAATAAGAGCTTTTAGAATAATTTAAACTTAAAAGATGCCTTTCAAAAGGTACTGAGAAATTTCCATTTAAACTATCGCTACGGTTTGTTTTACGATGAGAATCCAAATTATTGCCAGTTTTGCTAATATTAAAATTATCATTTATATGAAACAAATTATCTTGGCTTAATGAAACTGTATTTCTATATCCGCCAGAAATATCATTACCCTTTGAATCGTAATAAAGATTAACTCTAGTTCTTTTTTGCGGATTATTTTCTATGGCTACAATCGAACCATTTTCTATATTACCTGGCAAAATTTTAACAACTGCATTGTTAGACCCTAGCCTATTTATTTGATCAATTCCACGATCTATTTTTTCTATATTTAGAATTTCTTTTTCATTATCAAATCCAAAAGCAAAAACTTTCTGAGTTTTATCAAGGAAACTGTCATCATTAAAGGTTATTTTTTCTAAATAAGATTCATTAATATTAATTTGCAGAACTCCACCTGCTAAACTTTGCGAAGGAATTGCAACTCTTGACGTTACAAAACCATTATTGATCAAATAGTCACCAAGTTTTTTTGCAATTCCTGAAACTTGAGAAATTGTTAGGCACTTTCCCAGATATTCTTCCGTTAAAAATTTTGCTTGGCGGTTTGTTAGTATTTTATTGGAAGAAAAATTGATTTTATTTATCCTAAAACATTGTATCTGACTTAAATTTTGAACAACCTTTCCATCATTTTCACCAAGATCTCTTTCCAAGTCTTCTTTTTCTAAAGATTCAAATTCAATGCGATCTTTTTCTAATTTTTTTAACTCAGCTTTTTGTTCCATTGCACGATCAAACTGCTTCTGGCTTTGTATAACCTGATTTTGCAGATCTAGATCTTGGGCTGATGCAAATGAAAAATTGGACAGCAAAATCAAAAGAACTGTGGTGAATGTTCTTTTCATAAAAATTAAATTA
This sequence comes from uncultured Rhizobium sp., assembly GCA_964513555.1. Taxonomy (GTDB): domain Bacteria; phylum Pseudomonadota; class Alphaproteobacteria; order Rickettsiales; family UBA1997; genus UBA2645. The sequence goes on from CAZENB010000058.1 coordinate 7,031, forward strand.
TTTTCTTCAGTTACTTTATTATATAAAATCTAAGCAATATTAGAAATAAAACTGCTTCCAGAAATTCCTTTCTCCGCAGCTGATTTCCTGATACTATTTCCAGCCAGTAATTCCTTGATTTCTTCACCACTCAAAGTTTCATATTCTAAAAGTGATTTTGCTAACTTTTCTAAATCATCTTTTTTTTCCGTTAGAATATTTTTAGCTTTTTGTAGCGCACCATCAACAATTTTTCTTGTTTCAGCATCAATTAGTTTTGCCGTTTCTTCTGAAAAATCTTTTTGAGCTGAATAATATTTAGAATTTTCATCTTGACCATAATCAACTGGCCCGATTGCATCATTTAAACCCCAACGAGTTATCATACTGCGTGCCATATTTGTTGCTTGTGTAATATCAGATGATGCTCCAGTTGTAACCAAGTCATAACCAAAAATCAATTCTTCAGCGGCACGTCCACCCATTGCGACAACTAAATCATCATATAATTTTGCTCTAGTAACTGAAAATCTATCTTTTTCTGGTAAACGCATAACAAGACCCAGCGCTCTTCCACGTGGAATTATTGTAGCTTTATGAATTGGATCAGAATGCTTGCAGTTGATGGCGGTAATTGCGTGTCCTGCTTCATGATAAGCTGTTAATTCTTTTTCTTCTCTCTGCATAATCATACTTTTTCTTTCTGGTCCCATCATAATTTTATCTTTTGCTTCTTCCAAATCTTTCATGGTTACCATTTTTTGATTATGTCTTGCCGCCATTAAAGCTCCTTCATTAATCAAATTTGCTAGGTCCGCACCTGCAAAACCCGGAGTTCCTCGTGCAATTGACTTAATATCAACATCGGCTGCAGCTGAAATTTTTTTAATATGAACATTAAGAATTTGCTCTCTTCCAACAATATCTGGATTTGGAACCACAACTTGACGATCAAATCTTCCTGGACGAAGTAAAGCACGATCCAAAACATCTGGCCTATTAGTTGCAGCAATAATTACTACTCCTTCATTTTCAGAAAAACCATCCATTTCAACCAAAAGTTGGTTTAAAGTTTGTTCTCTTTCATCATTACCACCACCAACACCACTTCCTCTGTGGCGTCCAACCGCATCAATTTCATCAATAAATACAATACATGGAGCAGATTTTTTTGCTTGCTCAAACATATCGCGAACACGGCTTGCACCAACACCCACAAACATTTCAACGAAATCAGAACCAGAAATTGAGAAGAAAGGAACGCCAGCCTCTCCTGCAATTGCACGAGCAAGCAATGTTTTTCCCGTTCCTGGAGATCCAATCAACAAACAACCTCTTGGAATCTTTGCTCCAACTTCTGTATATTTTTTTGCATCTTTCAAAAAATCAACAATTTCGCTCAATTCTTGTTTTGCCTCATCAATTCCAGCGACATCATTAAAAACTACTTTTGCTTTATTTTCTTGTAAAAGCTTTGCTCTTGATTTACCAAAACCCATAGCACGATTACCACTTGCAGACATACCTTTCGCAAAAAATATCCACAAAGCAATCATTAAAACAAATGGAAGGAAGCTTAAAATTCCACCAATTATTTTTTCAGATTTACTAACCAAAGGAACTGCTGTTATATCAACACCTTTTTCCTGTAATTTTTCAACTAAGTTTGGATATTCTGGTAAATAGGTATAAAATTGCGAACCATCTTTTAAAGTGCCATAAAGATCACTTCCTTTAATATCAACATGCACAACTTCAGAGGCATCTACTTTATTCATAAATTCACTGAAAGGCACTTTCTTACCATTCAATGCACCACCATCAAGCAAGTTAGAAACTATAATGACTATCGCAAAAATTGACAACCAAGTGAAAAGATTTTTTTTAGAATTATTCATTTATATAAAAAATTATTTAGAATTATCTTTGAATATAGTAACTTTAATCAATCCTTCAAGGATATATAAGAAATAAATCTTAGTTAAAGTAAAAAATTGAACATAAGTATCAAAATTATTAAATTTAGATTTATTCACTACAACATTAAAATTAGCAAAATAAATTATAGGACTGTTGAATTTCAATTTGAATAATTTTAGAAAAACTTTTTAAATTTCCCTGATTATTTCTTTAATAAATGATGTTTCAGGCTTCTATTTACATAGCTAGAGCTATTTTAGTTTGTATCGTTTTTAAGAATCTCCAGAATAAATCATATTCTTTATCAAATAAAATGGTAACTTTAGATCAGTTAATTGATAAGAATCATAATTATCGTGTCCTAGCCCCCAAAATCACTGCCACTTCAGCGGAGATTTTTAGGTGATTGGTTTTAAATTAGGCTTAAGCCTAATTATTAAAAACCAATCATTTAATAATTCTAAATTGTAGTAAAATTATACGTTTATCCCTTAACCATATGTAAAAGGGAATTAGTTTTTGATTTTGTGAAGGGTAAAGTTAAATTCTTTACGAATCAATTTAAGAAAATATGCAGATTATTCACAAACTATTTAAAGAAATCGAACCATATCTTTCAGCTTTTTTCTCATTTAAATCCTTGTTGGTTGGTATGAGTGGAATAGGTTCTTATCTGGCTTTGACAAATCCAATTGTAGAT
>CAZENB010000059.1:0-8991 GCA_964513555.1 uncultured Rhizobium sp.
CTAATGTTTGGATTGGGTCTTTGGATATGGGATTTATTAAGAAAAATTTTTAATAAAAAGTCAGATAATAGAGGCATCAATCATTTTAATTTTATGAAGATTAACGCTCGCAAGGGTGAATGTGATTACCACATTTACCACAGGAGAAGGCGCGCTCTGATTTAAGAAGATACCAAGTAGTTTCGTGTTTGCATTTCGGGCATTCGTGATTTTTAACAAAACGAACTTTGAATAAAGTGCGTCAAGCACGCATCACCATTTTGGAATTTTTTAAAGAATTATTTTTTAAAGAATTGCTGAATGTTTGTGTTCTTCATATTCAAGCCAGTTATTTAAAAGAACTGGCGAGATATTAAAAAACTAATTCTCGTATGTAAAGGTGATAATTGTTTTTAATATTCTTTGTTTTTTTACTAAGTAAATATTTTTTTTACAAAATTATTTTCTAGTATTTATAATCTTTTTTCTCAAAACTGTCTTTTTTGACCGAAATTCTAAAAATCACAAAATTAAAATGTCCCAAATCCCAATTTCACACATTCGCAACTTTTCAATTGTTGCACATATTGACCATGGAAAATCAACGCTTTCTGATCGTTTAATTCAAGAATGTGGAGCCATTGAAGAACGTGAGATGAGTGCACAAATTCTTGATTCTATGGATATTGAAAAAGAACGTGGAATTACCATTAAAGCTCAAACTGTACGTCTAAGATACAAGGCCGATGATGGACAAACTTACATGCTAAATTTGATGGACACACCTGGACATGTTGACTTTGGTTATGAAGTAAGCAGATGCTTAGCAGCTTGTGAAGGTTCAATTTTGGTTGTTGATTCAACTCAAGGTGTTGAAGCACAAACTTTGGCGAATGTTTATCAAGCAATTGATAATAACCATGAGATTGTTCCTGTTTTAAATAAAATTGATCTTCCTGCGTCAGATCCAGAATCGGTGAAAAAACAAATTGAAGAAGTTATTGGAATTGATGCCAGTGAGGCAATTTTAGTTTCAGCCAAAACTGGAGTTGGAATTCATGACACTTTGGAGGCGGTTGTTAAGAAATTACCAGCACCAAAAGGTAATTTAGATGGAGATTTCAAAGCACTTTTAATTGATAGTTGGTACGACCCTTATTTAGGCGTAATTATTTTGGTTAGAGTAATTGATGGTTCAATTAAAAAAGGTCAAAAAATAAAAATGATGGCAGCAAATGCAACTTATCAGGTTGATTCTGTTGGATTCTTTACTCCTAAAAAAATATTTTGTGATGATTTAAAAGCTGGAGAAGTTGGTTTTATAAACGCCCAAATTAAACAAGTTGCTGATTGTAAAGTTGGAGACACTTTAGTTTTAAGTAATAACGACAAAGCAACTGCTTTACCCGGATTCAAGCAAAATCAACCCGTTGTATTTTGCGGAATTTATCCAATTGATGCTTCGGAATTTGAAAAATTTCGTGATGCTTTAGCAAAACTTCATTTAAATGATGCATCTTTTGAATATGAGACAGAAACATCAAGTGCTTTGGGATATGGATTTAGATGCGGTTTTCTTGGACTTTTACACTTAGAAATTATTCAAGAGCGCTTAGAAAGAGAATTTGATTTAGATTTAATTACTACAGCCCCTTCCGTAATTTACAAAATACATTTGCGTTATCCAGATATTAATGGTGAAAAAGTTTTACACATTCACTCACCGGCTGAAATGCCAGATCCAGTAAAGATTGAATCGATGGAAGAACCTTGGATTAAAGCAACAATTATGACGCCAGATGAATATTTGGGAGCTGTTCTTGATTTATGCACTCAAAAAAGAGGAATTCAAAAAGAACTTTCTTACGTTGGAGATCGTGCAATGCTTGTTTACAGATTACCTCTTAATGAAATTGTTTATGATTTTTATGATCGTCTAAAATCTTGTTCCCGAGGCTATGCAAGCTTTGACTGGCAAATGGATGGCTATGAAGAAAGCCAATTAGTAAAATTAACTATTATGGTAAATTCAGAACCAGTCGATGCATTATCATTTATAACTCACAAAACAAGAGCCGAGAGCAGAGGACGTGCAATTTGTATTAAGTTAAAAGATTTGATTCCAAGACAAATGTTTGCAATTGCAATTCAAGCTGCCATTGGAGGGAAAATTGTTGCTCGCGAAACAGTCTCAGCAATGAGAAAAGACGTTACAGCAAAATGTTATGGTGGTGACATTTCGCGCAAAAGAAAGTTACTTGATAAACAGAAAAAAGGTAAGAAAAAGATGCGTGAAATTGGAAATGTAGAAATTCCACAAAGTGCGTTTTTAGCTGCTTTGAAGCTTGACGAATAGAAATTTTGGTGGGTGGTAGAAGACTCGAACTTCCGACCTCTACGATGTCAACGTAACGCTCTAACCAACTGAGCTAACCACCCACAAATTTAAGTAGAATTTCTTTAATTGCTTTTTCTGATAATTCTCAAAAACAATTAAAAATAACTAATGAAATAGACTAAAAAATCATGATAAAAAAAGCAATCGTTTTACTAAGCGGAGGACTTGACTCGACAACAGTAGCAAAAATTGCCATGAATTCTGGCTTTGAAGTCTATGCTCTAAGCTTTTCATATGGTCAAAGACACGAGATTGAATTAGAATTTGCCAAAAAGATCTCTAAAAATATGAATGTTAAAGAACATAAAATTGTCAAAATTGACCTAAGAACTTTTGGCGGTTCAGCTTTAACTGATGAAATTGATGTTCCTAAAAGTAATGAAAATTCTAATTTTAACCAAACTGACACAAAAAAAATTCCAATAACTTACGTGCCCGCAAGAAATACAATTTTTTTATCTTATGCATTGGCTTATGCAGAAGTTGTTGGTGCTTTTGATATTTTTATTGGAGTTAACGCAATTGATTATAGTGGATATCCTGATTGTAGACCTGAATTTATTGCAACTTTTGAGAAATTAGCAAACTTAGCAACTGCCGCTGGAGTTAAGAATTCAAACAAATTTAAAATTCACACTCCTTTAATTAAACTCTCAAAAAAAGAAATTATTGAATTAGGAATTAAAAATGGAGTTGATTACTCAATAACTCATAGTTGCTATGATCCAATTATTGAGAATGAAAAAATTGTTTCATGCGGAAAATGTGATTCATGCAAATTAAGGCTTGAAGGTTTTAGATTGGCAGGAATTGAAGATGAATTGGAGTATTTTTAGAGCTTGTTAAATCCTCCGTCATGACTGCATCGCATCGTGCCAACTCTTTTTCAAAGGAAGCCAGAACCGCCCTCTTTGAAAAAGGTGATTTAAAAAGATTTTAACACAAAATCGAAATTTTAATTTAACTTTTTTAAATCAAAATCGGAGTTGCATAATTCCCAAGCACTTTCACAAAAGGACGTGTTTTGGATTTAGATAATTCCTTTATTTCTTGGCTTTCAGCAACATAAAAACCTTTTACTTCTACTAAGTAAAATACCACATTATCAATTTGTGGTAACTTTACTAATTTTAAAATTTTAGCTTCAAATCCACTAATTAACAACGCTGTCAAAACTTCTGCTTTTGAAAAGTCTTTTGAAACCTCCAAGTATAATAAAGAATTATCCTGAGAAGATTTTTCAGGTTCTTTTACTGCAACCAATACAAGATTCATATCACTTGAAATTTCCAATTTTTTATCAGCAATTTCAATGAAAGGAATTTTTGCAAAAACTCTAATTCCCAATTTATTGTTAGCCAAGTTAATCCACCAATTTTCACTGATATCAAGTTTATCATTTATATCAGAATCTGCTTGAGGTAAAGCAAAAGCTGCAATCTGAACTTCATTACTTTCAATTTCCTGGACTATTTTTGTAACACTATCATTAAGTGATATTGGAATTTCTTGGTTGTAATAATCTTTTACCAAATAGGCATAGTCAGCAATATTTTTTGGATTATGTATGACAATTTTTAAACTTTGCTCTGTCATATTTGCTGAGGCAATAATTTTACGCCAAATATTAACAATTACAGATTTTGGAAAAGACGCATCTGTTTTCTTAATCAATTCTTTAATCATATCAGCTTCGCGATTAGCACGAATAAAGAATTTCTCATTATTATTTTTCTTCAGCTCTCCAACTTGTTTCACAACTTCCATTCTTTGTGATAAAAGCTTGATAATTTGATTATCGATTTTATCAATTTCATGACGTAAAATTAATAAAGCGTCATCAGACTTATTATGTTGATTTTCCATGAGACGAATTTTTAATGGGAATTTGTATAACTAATAAGGTAATTTACCTATAAATAATAATTAATTTAATGAAAGTTAAGTCAAGCTTCGGTCCACAATTTAAGGAATTTGAAATTGGTGACATAGTTTTTTTAGCACAAGACAAACCAATGAAATTAGTCAATGGATCCGAAATAAAAAATTTTCCAGTTGCTTACCAAACTTACGGTAAATTAAATGAAAATAAATCAAACGCCATTCTAATTTGTCATGCACTAACTGGAGATCAGTATGTAGCCTCCCCTAATCCAATAACTAGTAAAAAAGGTTGGTGGGATTTTTTAGTTGGATCTGGAAAAGCAATTAATACTGATAAATTTTTTGTAATTTGTTCCAATATACTTGGTGGCTGTATGGGATCTTTTGGTCCTAAAGAAATCAATCCTGCAACAAATCAACCTTATGGTCTTAATTTTCCCGCTCTTACAATTCATGATATGGTTAATGCTCAAAATTTACTAATTGAAAATTTTGGGATTAAGAAGCTTCATGCGGTAGTTGGTGGCTCAACTGGTGGAATGCAAGCTTTAAGCTGGTCTGTTCTTTATCCTCATAAAGTAAATTTAGTAATTCCACTTGCAACATCTTATCGTCACAGTCCTCAAAATATTGCTTTTCATGAAGTTGGAAGACAAGCAATTACTGCAGATCCAAACTGGAATGAAGGAAAATATATTTTACACAAAACTTACCCAACTAAAGGTTTGGCAGTTGCCAGAATGACAGCTCATATAACTTACCTTTCTGAAAAAGCTTTACAAAAAAAATTTGGGCGTCAATTACAAAGTAAAGAAAATTTTTCTTTTGATTTTAAAGCTGAATTTCAAGTTGAAAGTTATTTACACCATCAAGGATATAGTTTTGTAGAAAGATTTGACGCTAACTCTTATCTTTATATAACAAAAGCCGTTGATTATTTTGATTTGGAGAAAGATTTTGGAGATAAATTGAGTAATGCTTTTGCTGATTCTGCAAAAAATAAAGATTTAAAATTTTGTTTAATTTCTTTTTCAGATGATTGGCTATTTCCTCCATCTGAAGCCAAAAAAATTACTATGGCTTTAGTATCTTGTGGAATTGATGTCAGTTCAATTACAATTGATAGTAACGCAGGTCATGATTCTTTTTTAATTGAAAATGAAGCATTAAAAAACTCTATCGCAGGCTTTATCAATAAGAATTACAAATAATTTATGCAAAATATTGGTGAAAATATTGTCAAACATAATATTCGTTATGATCTTGAAATTATTGCCCAACTAATTGAACCAAATAAAAAGGTTTTAGACATTGGTTGTGGGAACGGTGAGTTATTAGAATTTCTAAAAAATACTAAAAATTCTGATGCACGTGGTTTAGAACTTTCTCAAAAACAAGTCAGCGATGCTTTAGCACGAGGAATTTCAGTAATTCAAGGCGATGCCGAAAAAGATTTAAGTTATTATCCTGATCAAAATTTTGACTACGCAATTTTAAGCCAAACTTTACAAGCAACTCATCGACCAAAAGAAATTTTGGAAGAAATGCTAAGAATTGCTAAATTCGGGATTGTTTCTTTACCAAACTTTGCTCACTTTAAAAATAGACTACATCTTTTTTTGAAAGGAACAATGCCAGTAAATAAGTCGATTCCCTTTCAATGGTACGAAACTCCAAATATCCACTTCTGTTCAATTGAGGATTTTGAAAACTTATGCAAAGAGTTAGGGCTTATAATTCAGAACAAAACTTTTTTAACAAGTAAACATCGTCTTATAAGTTTTTTTGGTCATAAAAAAATTGCCAACTTATTCGCTGAATATGGAATTTTTTTGATTACAAAGAAAGAATTGGCACCAACTTTTCAAGAAGAAATTATTTTTGAGAAACAAGATAATAATTTTTCAAGAAAATCAGAAATTAGCTTGGCAACAATCTCACAAAAAAATTAAAGCAATTATAACATAACAACAGTCATATAACAAAATTGTTATCCTGAACGAAGCTAAGGATCTCAGGATTACTCAGAGTTTCCCTCTTGAGATACACTTCGCCTATCTCAAATGTGACGGTACTTGTTAAGATGGTATAGTGACCAAAATTAATTAACAAACTTTGGTTTTAAATTAAAATCTCCCAGAAATTCTTGTACTAAGGTTAAAGATGAAATAATTGCAGTATCTGCACGCAAAATTCTAGGCCCCAAATTTAATGAATATAAATTTTTTATAACTTGCATTTTAGCAAATTCTTCTGGAGCAAAACCTCCTTCAGGTCCAATTAATATTACAATTTCAATATCTTCTTTTTTATTCAATAAAATTTGCGGTAAAATTTCTTTGGCTTGACTTCCTTTGCCAGATTCGTCGCATAAAATTAAAATTTTCTCACCAACTTCTTTTTCAGATAAAAAGCTTTCAAGTTTTTTAATTTTATTCAGTTTAGGAAAATCATTTCTTTCACATTGTTCACAAGCTTCTTTTATATTGGCTATAAAACGTTCTTCATTAATTTTATCAACAATTGTTCTTTTGGTAATTAATGGCTGAAAGTTAGCAACCCCAAGCTCTGTTGCTTTTGCTGCCACAAAATCAATTCGAACATTTTTCACAGGAGCAAAAGCCAATGTAATGTTTTTTACTTTTTTCAATGAAGATGTTTGCTCTTTTAAAATGAGACTTAAAGATTTTTTAGAAAAATTAGTTATTTCGCCACAGAATTCACCATCACATCCATTAAAAACATGAATTATATCACCTGTTTTCTTACGAAGCACTTTGGTTAAATATTCAAAATCAGAATCTTCAATTTTAAGAATATGTCCACATTTTAAAGTATTTTCTTTTACAAATAATCTAGTTTTGCTCATAAGTTTATTGATTTAAAAATCGTAATTGATAGAATTTTATAATTAGATTTTTCATTTTTTACTTTCAATTAGTCAATTTTAAATTCAACACCGTGTATTTACTACTATTTTCGGTATTTGTAACTTTGATATTGGCAATTAACTTGAAGAGCCGCATCAAAAAACTTTACCTTGATTCAAAAAAAGAAGGAGAAAAACCAAAATTCAGTTCCTTACCTATTCACTATACCTACTGCTTTGTGTTATGGTCAGTAATTTTCTTTTCTGTTATTGCTTCATCACCATTCAATACAATTAACAAATTCTTTTTGGTTTTATCCTTAATAGGCTTTAACTTTTTTCTAACCAAAATTTTTTATAAAAAAAATTTTAATGCTAAAAACCATATTGAAGGCTTAATAAAACTTGTTTTATCTCTTACCGCTGGAATTGGCATTTTAATTACTACTGCAATCACAATTTCAATACTATTTGAAGCAATAAAGTTCTTCGATTTCGTAAGTCTAAAGGACTTCTTCTTAGGATTATCGTGGAACCCACAAACTGCCATAAATTCAGAGCAAGACGTTGGCAAAAGTTCTTTTGGTATAATTCCAGTTTTTTTTGGAACACTTTTAATTACTTTAATTGCCATGGTAATTGCTGTTCCTCTTGGAATTATGGCAGCAATTTACTTATGTCTTTATGCAAAATCAAAAGTACGTGACTACTTAAAACCAATATTGGAAATTCTTGCTGGAGTTCCAACAGTTGTTTATGGTTACTTCGCAGTAATAGCTGTGGCACCTTTCTTTAAAACTTTTTTTAGTTATCTTGGTTTCAATATTGCTTCAGAAAGTGCTTTAGCGGCTGGTTTTGTTATGGGAATAATGATTATTCCTTTTGTTTTATCTCTTACTGACGATGCTTTGAATGCAGTTCCTCAAGCACTAAAAGACGGAGCATTAGCAATGGGAAGTACAAAATCAGAAATGATAAAAAAAGTAGTATTTCCAGCAGCAATTCCAAGTATTGTGGGAGCAATAATTTTGGCAATGTCACGCGCAATTGGAGAAACAATGATTGTAGTTATGGCAGCTGGATTAGTTGCAAAATTAAGTTTCAATCCTCTTGATTCTGTTACAACTGCAACTGCACAAATTGTTACTCTTTTAGTAGGTGACCAAGAATTTAACAGTCCAAAAACACTAGCTGCCTTTGCTCTGGCGCTAACACTTTTTGTGTGCACTTTCATTTTCAACGTTATTGCTCTTGTTGTAATTAAAAAATATAAACAGAAATACGGCTAAAATGTCGCAAAATACAAAAAATTTAGTTCAAAAAAGTCTTAAAAAACGCAAAAGCAAAGAGATAAGATTCAAGCTTCTTGGAATTACATCAATTGGATTAGCTCTAAGCTTCTTGGCTCTGCTTTTTTTTATGCTAACTTCAAAAGGCTATGGTGCTTTTTTACACAGCAAAATAAAATTAGAGTTTAACTTAACAAAAGAAGTTATAGCTGAAAATTCAGATATGACCAATGAAGAAATAGCAAATATTTCTAATTCCGATCTGATTGATAAAATAAATTATCGTCGTTTAATAAAAAAATCACTCAGAGAGCAATACTTAGATGCTCAAAGCCTTTCTGATATTAATAGTCTTTACCAACTAACAAGCAAAATTGCTGCACTAGAGTTAAAAGAAATAATCATTAAGAACCCAAACTTAATTGGTCAAAAATCAGAATTATGGCTCAGCACTTCTTCAAAAGTTGATATATATTTCAAACATCACCAAACTTCTTCTTTAAACGAAAAACAAATAAGTTGGGTTGACAAAGCAATTGCGCAACAAGAAATAAAGACTGCTTTCAACTGGC
>CAZENB010000060.1:0-7602 GCA_964513555.1 uncultured Rhizobium sp.
TTAACAACTCCGGCAATCGGTAATTCGCACTTAGTTTTGTCAGAAAATAAATAACTAAATTCTTTTGAATTAATAAAAGCAATTATTTGTGCTAAAATTAATTCTTTTTCATCATTACTAAAACTATCATCAGAGTTAACGATTTTTTTAGATAAGCTTATTAACCATTCTTTATTTTCTTGATAATTTTTGCCTATTAGTTCCAAAACCTTGTGAATTAGTTTACCTTTATTTTGAGATTTATTGATTTGATTTTTAAATTCTGTTGTTGCTGATTTAATTTCCTTTTTTTCTGCTTTATTCAAGTTTTTATAAATACTAAATTCAGGCAAAATTTTTTCTTCAAATATCTCTTCTTCAGTGTAAGAATAAGTAATTTCTTTCTGACCAAAAATTAGATTTTCGTCTTCAACCAAAAATTTATCATTTTTTAATTTTTCAGAATGACTTACAAAAAAACTTTCTTTTGATAAGTTTTTTAAGTTTGATTTCTTGATAAGATTATACCATGAGTTTTCATCATCAGAATTACCAAAACCTCCTATAATAAGTTGGTTTTCAGCTCTTGTCATTGCAACATAAAGTAATCTTAAATATTCTTCGTAAGCAGATTTTTTTTGTAAAAAACGATGTCTATTTACAATTTTGTTTTCTTGCTCTTTTTTTGGACACCAAATAGGTAACTTAGATTCATCAAACTTTATCCAAGAAATTTTTTCTGATCCAGCTGGTAACTTATTGAAAATAAAACAACAATCTGGAATAAAAACAATTGGAGCTTGCAATCCTTTTGAAGAATGAATTGTACTTACAAAAACGCTATTTCTATCAGATTCATTAAGTGATATTTCTGGATTTAACTTTTCTGTGAAATCAAGAAATTTGTGAAGATCACTAGAAAAATTTTGACAAAAATCAAAAGCTTTTAATAAAAATTTATCAATAATTTGAATGCAATTAGACTGAAATCTATCAATAAAATTGGTTCTAATTAAATGATTTTGAAGGATAAAATTGAAAAATTCAAAGCAGTTTAAATTTTGTGAATTTTTAATCATTTTTTCAAGTAGTTCAATCTCATAATCAAACTCTATAAAGTTTTTTAAAGATTCAAAAAGTGAAATTGATTTGCTATTTTTTAATAAACAAATTTTTAATAAATTCTCTTCGCTAAAATTAATTATTGGTGATTTTAGAAGGCAGGCAAGATTTAAATCATCGTAAGGAAATAGAGCAAACTTTGTCGCAGAAATTAGATCTTGAATTATTATATTTTCATTAAAACTGGTTTTACTGAAAGAATTATAAGGAATTTTATATTTATTAAAAAACTTATTTAAGCTTTTATCAAAGCCATCTGTTCTATTGCGTAACAAAACCATAAAGTCGCCATAGTTAACTTCTCTATTATATCCTTCTAAAATGTGACAACCTTCAACTAAATTTTTTATTCTTATTGAAATTAATTCTGCTAGATAGTCTTTTTCATCGTATTTTTCTTGTGGTTGAAAATCTATTTTCCATTCAAAAGAATCTTCTTTTTTATCTTCTTTAATATTTTTAACTTTAGGCCAAATTTCAACTCTTCCAACACCATCTCTAATTGCTTTATGACCTTCAAAATCACTTATTTTTGTTATTGCTTTTTTCTCATTTTCTTCTGAAAAAGTTAAATCAACAACTTTTAAAATTGATGGTAGAGAACGAAAAGAATTACTTAAATTAATTTTGTGAAGTTTTGCTGAACTATTTCTTAACTTTTCATCAAAGTAAGTAAAAATTTCTTCACTAATATTAGCTTCCGCACCTTGAAAGCTATAGATTGATTGCTTTTCATCACCAACAATAAAAATTGTTCGATTTTTATTTGAAGCACTTTGCCCAGAAAAAAAATCGTCTGTTAAAGCTTTTATTATATCCCATTGCTGATGATTAGTATCTTGAGATTCATCAACTAAAATATGATCAAAAAAACCATCTAATTTTAATTTCACCCAGTCTAAATGTTCTGGATTTTTTAATAATTTATTCGCTTTTATTACCAAATCATTATAATCAAGAATAGAATTCTGCCTTTTTAGTTCATTATATTCTTCTAATATTTGATCAACAAATTTCAACAAAAGTGCTGTAGATGTACAAATTTTAAAAGAGTTTATACGATCTGAAAAATCTTCTATTAGTTCAATTTGTTTCTGAAAGAATTTATTTAACAGTTTATTTTCCAGTATTTTGCCAGGAAGTTTTCTAGCGGTTTTTTTATCGGTTAAAAAAGCGCTTTGATAAAAATCAAATGTTTTTAGCGATGGTTCTTTAAGAAAAAGAGTAATTTCTGAGGCAGATTTTAAATTAGTTTTTAATTCGCTCTTATTTAGTTCTAAAACTAATATATTAAGTTCTTCCTGTTTGATTTGAGAGTAAAAATCTTGAAATAATTCTTTCTCATTTGAATTTTTTGGAACTAAAAAATTATTAAAAATATTATCAATTAAACCATCTATCCCAAAAAAATCTTCTTTTAATTGTTCTAAGTATTCTTTTTCTTCCAGAATTTCAGAAATTAGTTTATTAAAAGTATCTTCCTGAATAAAAGAATTAATTTTTGTGATTAAAGATTTTAAGTAATCGTTATTTTGTGCTTTTTTTAAAATTTTTCTTTGAGTTTTTTGTAAAAGTAATTTTTCTTGTGAAGTTTCAATTATTTCAAAATTTGGTTTAATTCCAGCCTCAAAAGGAAATATCTTAACTAAATTCTGACAAAACGAGTGAATAGTTTGAATTTTTATCTTTGACTCGTCGTCAAGAGTTCTGGCAAATAGTGTTCTGGCTTTCTCTAATGTTTGTGGATTAGTTGGAAAACCTTGAAGATTTTTTAGTTTATTTTTTAGATCTTCATCGCTAAGTAAAACCCAGTTAGCAAGCTCTTTATTTATACGCTCTTGCATTTCAGAGGCTGCAACTTTTGTAAAAGTTAAGCACAGTATTTTGTCTGCCTTAACTCCACCTAAAAGTAACCTTAAAACTCTATCAACAAGAATTTTGGTTTTTCCTGACCCAGCAGAAGCAAAAACCCAAACAGAATTGTTAGGATCGGATGCTATTTGTTGAAGTTTTATTGTCTGTTCTAAGTTTGAATTCATTTCTTTGTCTTTTAGTTATAAACTAGACGATATTTTTAAAGATTTCAAAGTAGAATATTTACTAGTTTAATATTGTTATTGCGAGTGCTAAATAGTTTTTCCCAAACAATATCAAAAAAGTTTTTTGCTAAGCTGCGTTTAATTATTTTTTTTGGTATCAATTTTTTTGTAAACCTTCGTAAAAAATCTCGAAAATTATGATAAAAAATAAGTTAATTATACTATAATGACAAGTTTCATCGTGATTGAAGAAAATCTCAAAAGATTTTTTGTTTGGATCTTTTTTTGAGATCTTTAGCTCTAACGATGATAGTAATTGTTAAGAATGGTATAGTTACTAAAATAATTAATTTCTGAGATCTGTTTTTATGCCAAAACCACTACCTGATTTTAAATTTATTGTTTTTTAGTGGTATCTGTTGTTGATGTTGGAACTTCAGTTGGAGCAGTATTCGTTGTTTTATTCTGCATTAAGCTGCGATATCTGGCTACATAAGTAGTATGATCTTGAATATTTGTTGAAAACAAATGATCTCCTTTTCCACTGGCAACGAAATATAGTAGTTCAGTTTTTGGTGGATTCAGCACTGCTTTTATTGATGCTAAACCAGGGTTGCAAATTGGAGTTGGAGGTAAACCAAAAATATGATATGTATTAAATTGCGAGCTATTACGGATATCGCTCATTTTTATTGTTCTTTCTAAAGATTTATCGCCTTTGGCAAAAGAGTATATAATTGTTGGATCTGATTGTAATTTCATTCCTTTGTTTAGACGATTAATGAAAACCGAAGCAATTTGAGGTCTTTCAGATTCAATTCCTGTCTCTTTTTCAACAATTGATGCAAGTATTATTGCTTGTTCTTTGGTTTTTAGAGGAATCGATTGATCACGTTTTTCCCAAAGTTCATCAAGATGTTTTTGCATTGCATCTTGCATTCTTTTTACAAGATTAGTTTTTGTATCGTTATAAGAGTAGAAATATGTTTCGGGTAATAGGGATCCTTCTAAAACATTCTCAGGCATCTGACCAATAAGTCCGTTTGCTTTATTAATTATTTTTAACGCTGAATCCGTTGAAAGTCCTTCCGCTACAGTAATTTTTCTGAAACAAATATAGCCTTTTACCATTCTGTGCAGAATTTTATAGTAAGAACTATGTTTTTCAAAGAAGTACTCACCGTAACGAACCTTAGGATCAATACCTTTTATTAACTGTGAAAGATAAAGAAATGTTTCTGGATTTCTAACTATTTGCTCTTCATGAAGTTTTTCAACAACTTGTCGAAGTGTAAGACCATTTTCTATAATAAATCTTTTATCTTCTTTTTGATAACTATTTGGGGCATTAAAGTACATTATAACGCCCACAATAGTTAGTATATAACATACAACCAATATTGAAAAGCCAATGCAGATTTTAGTAAGAATTTTCTTATACATTTAGTAGAGATAAATATTTTTTATATTCTTTTTACAATTAAGCAGGCATTGGTTCCGCCAAATCCAAATGAATTTGACATTACAACATCTATTTTTTTAGGCTTTGCAACTTTAGCTACCAAATCTAAATCACAACCTTCAGAAGGATTATCAAGATTTAGTGTTGGAGGAGCAACATTATCTCTTATGGCTAAGATTGAGAATATTGCTTCAAGACTTCCAGCAGCACCAAGTAAGTGACCAGTTGCTGATTTGGTTGAAGACATTGACAGTTTATAAGCGTGATCTTTAAAGATTTTTTTTACAGAGTTAACTTCAATTTCATCTCCTAAAGGAGTTGAAGTGCCGTGAGCATTAACGTAATCAACTTGTTCTGGGTTAAGTTTGGCATTTTTAAGAGCCATTTGCATTGCGTAAGTTGCACCTCTTCCTGATGATTCAGGGGCAGTTATATGATAGGCATCTCCAGACATTCCATATCCTGCAACTTCTGCATAAATTTTAGCACCTCTTTTTTTAGCATGTTCATATTCTTCTAAAACAAGAACAGCGGAGCCTTCTCCCATAACAAAACCATCACGATCTTTATCCCAAGGTCTTGAACCGGCTGTTGGATTATCATTAAAGTTTGTTGAAAGAGCTCTTAATGCAGCAAAACCACCAATTCCAACTTCACATATTGTTGATTCAGCACCACCGCATACCATAATATCAACATCGCCATACTCAATCATACGAGCAGAGTCTCCGATCGCGTGAGCACCTGTAGCACAAGCGGTAACCACTGCGTGATTAGGTCCCATAAATCCATGTTTAATAGAAACTTGTCCCGAAGCCAAATTTATTAAACTTGCTGGAATAAAGAAAGGAGTAATTTTTTTTATTCCTTTTTCTTTCATTCCAACAGTTGTTTTTTCAATCATTGGAAGACCTCCAATACCAGATCCAATCATAACTCCTGTTTTGTATTTCTGTTCTTCTGTTTCAGCTTTCCAACCTGAGTCAGAAATTGCTTCTTCAGCTGCAGCAATTGCAAAATGTATAAAGCGATCCATTTTTCTTTGTTCTTTAACATCAACGAATTTGTCTATATTAAATAAACCTTCTTCTACTCCGCATTTTACTTCTGCAGCAATTTTACAAGGAGACTCTTCGGCATTAAAAATGGTAATCTTTCCAAGGCCAGAATTACCTTTTACTAGGTTTTGCCAAGTTGATTCTGATGTTGCACCTAATGGCGTAACAGCGCCAATGCCAGTTACGACTACTCTTCTTTTTTGTGTCATAGGAAATATATTTAGAAGTGTTAAATTGAATTTTAAATCTAAAAAAAGGATATTTAAATTGGAAAAATATATTTTGAAAGAATTTTGATTATTTTAAATTTAAAATTTATGATTACCATTTATAAGTAGTTAACTAAAAGAATACAAATAAACTAAAAATTAGTGGGATTTAAAACTGTAAATAAAAAATTTGATGTAATAATAATAGGTTCTGGTGGTGCTGGATTAACCGCGGCTTTATCTTGCGTAAAAGAGGGTAAAAATGTTGCGGTAATTAGCAAAGTAAATCCCATTAATAGTCATACGGTTTCTGCAAAAGGTGGAATTAATGCTGCTTTGGGTAACGTTGTAAATGATGACTGGAAATGGCATGCTTTTGATACAATTAAAGGGGCTGACTATTTAGCTGATGTAGATGCAGTTGAAGTTCTTTGTAAAAATGCAAATCAAGCAATTTTAGATTTGGAAAAAATAGGTGTGGTATTTTCTCGTAACTCTTCTGGAAAAATTGATCAAAGAGCTTATGGGGGACAAACTACTGATTTTGGAAATGGTAATTTAGCAAAAAGAGCATGTTATTCTAAAGATAAAACTGGTCATGCTATTTTATATGGTTTGTATGAACAATCTTTGAAGTTTGGAGTTAAGTTTTTTAATGAGTTTTTTGTAACTGATTTATTAATAGAAAACAAAAAAGACTGTTATGGATGTTTAGCAATTGATATTAATAATGGTGAAGTAGTTGTATTTGAAAGCTCAATAACAATAATTGCAACTGGTGGTTACAGTCAAATTTATCATAATACAACTTCTTCATTGATATGTAGTGGTGATGGATCTTATTTGGTTTTTAAAGAAGGACTACCGCTACAAGATATGGAATTCATACAATTTCATCCAACCGGAATATACGGATATGGTTTTCTTATTACAGAAGCAGCAAGAGGAGAGGGAGCTTATTTGTTGAATTCTGAGGGCGAGCGTTTTATGAAAAAATATGCTCCAAAAATGTTAGAACTCGCTTCAAGAGATATTGTTGCAAGAGCAATGGCCACAGAAATTTATCAAGGTCGAGGTTGTGGAAAAAGCAAAGATCATCTTTATCTTGATTTGCGTCATTTAAGTGATGATGTTCTAAATAATAAGTTACCCGGTGTTGTTGAGTTGGTCAAAAATTTTGCCAAAAATAATCATAAAAATTTAGACATTAAAAAAGATTTTATACCTGTTACTCCTTCAGCTCATTATACAATGGGTGGAATTCCAACTGATTTAAGTTGTGGTGTTTTGGACAAAAATAATGAAGAAGTAAAAGGTTTAATGGCAGTTGGTGAAGTTGCCTGTTTGTCAGTTCATGGTGCAAATCGTTTAGGATGCAATTCTTTGCTTGATTTAGTTGTATTTGGTAAAGTTGCTGGAAAAAAAGCAGCAGAAAAATCTTTGTCAAAAGACAATAAAATGGCACTTAAAATTGCTGAAGAAAAAATTAAATTATTAAATGAATTAATTTATAAAAATGAAATTACATCGTCTAATTTAGCTTTTCTGAAAAGCAAATTACAAATAGAAAATGAAAAAAATCTTGGAGTCTTTCGAAATAAACAAATTCTAGAATTACATTTAGAAAGTATAAAAAACATCAATAACTCTTTCAAAAAAGTTTCCATAAAAAATAAGAATTTACTTTGGAACGATGAAATTATTTCATATTTTGAGTTAGAAAGTTTAATTTT
>CAZENB010000060.1:7612-8007 GCA_964513555.1 uncultured Rhizobium sp.
AAGATAATATAATTAAAAAAACTCTCTCAAAACATTAATAAACAATTCTTTTAACTACTAAATATGGACGAGGCACAATATTTTGAGTTAGAAAGTTTAATTTTTAATTCATGGGCTGCAGCTTTCTCAGCAATAAACCGAAAAGAAAGCAGAGGTGCGCATTATAGAAGTGATTTTGAGAATAGAGATGACATTAATTTTTTATGCCATAGTATGGTATGTTTGTCTGATTCAGATCAAAATGAGTTGGAATTTTTCACTAAAGAAGTTAAAATGAAATCTGATATTCCTGAACTTAAGCCAACTTTACAACTAAGAAATTATTAAAAAAGAGATATAGCGCAAATTTAAATATAATAATTAAAGCAATTGAAAAAGCTTCTTCTCGCTTACCG
>CAZENB010000061.1:0-7871 GCA_964513555.1 uncultured Rhizobium sp.
GTCACGCAAACTTGCGCCGCCAATCCAATTTTGGCTTTTGCGAAATTCTCCGGGAGTTTTGCGATTTCCTCGAACACCTTGCATCAAGCTTTTGTGCGCTTGTTTTAGCAAACGATTGCTCAGCGGAAGTTTATCCAAAGCTTTAATTGAACCGTTCATTGCCTCAACATAATTGTGCACCTCAAGCCAATCATCCTTTTTTTCCGCTTCAATATATTCTTCCTTTTGCACTGCATCGTCAATGTTAGTCTGCGTTCCTTCAATTCTACTACTCTTCGTTCCTTCTTTCAAAATGTGCATCTTGATGAAGAAATCGACATCGGGAATTAACTGTGAAAAAGCATTTAACTCGCCAAGTTTAATATCTGCCTGACTCAAAAGCAGTTGTAGTTCGGCGTTGTCCACCAGCCACTCTGTGTTTATAAAATTCGGCTCAAAACTTTTATACTGATAACGCTGAACCAACTTGCCTGATTTGAAATTAGTAATACTCATAAATTGTTTAAAAATTGATTTATAGCAACTATAAATATAATTACTTGTATTTCAAGTAGTTTTATGCAATTATTGTCATATAAAATTGCACATGAAGAAAACTAACCAACTAATTACAATAAAAGAATGCAGGGTACAATAAATCACGGACCTAAAAAAATTGAGTCAAAGCAGCAATGTATATATTGTGGAAAGAGAGATGTAGAGCTTACAGATGAGCATATAGTTCCATATTTTATATCTGGTGACAAAGGTCATATTTTATTAAAGTCGAGCTGCAAAGAATGCGCAAAAATTACTTCGAAATTTGAAAGGGATGTTGCTAAAGGATTATGGGATGATGCAAGGAGCGCTTATAATGCTCCATCAAGAAGAATGAAGAAAAGACCAAAATATGTATATCTCGATGACCAAATTAACTTGGGTGGTAAGTTAAAAATTCCTTATGAGGAATATCCTGCACTAATGATTTTTTATAAGATGCATATAGCTGGGCTTTTGATGGGGTACAATAGGCACCTTGATACTTCTAATACTTGGCAATTTATTGCCGTAACTGATCAGAAAAAAACGGAGGATTTTGAAAAAAAATATCCCGGACAATTAACCGCTAAAATTAGATTTAATCACGATAGTTACGCAAGATTTATAATTAAGATGGGATACTGCCAAGTAATGACATCTCTAGATCCAGGAGATTTTAGACCTATTTGCTTGCCTTATATTTTTGGCAATGAAAGTAACTGTTCGTTTGTTCTTGGCAGCAAGCCAACAATTGATGAACCAACTCCTCACCTTGGATATAATTTAAGAACTATAAGTTGCGGAACCTCAGATTACCTGCTTATTGTAGCGGAAGTGAGAATTGTTGCTAACAATCATACTCCAACCTACCACGTGGTAGTGGGAGATGTAAAAGGTGAAGATAAGGTAAATTACGTTAGAGCAAAACTTGATGGTCCTGATGACTTTTCAGTAACATATACATCTGTGCCGCAAGCAATTAAAAGTGATGAGTATTATTGGATGCCAAGAGTTTGGCCACTGAACAACTTATAGTACGATCAAAACTTGTGCAGCCTTATATTGTTTTCTTGTAGAGCAATTTATCTCCAAATCTCCACCGCTACTGAGCTTTAAGCAAGTCTACAGAATAAACATTTCAGAGAAATTTTCTTAAAAAAAGAAGATCAAAAAATTCTCAACTTCGGTATTTTTTAGCATAAATTTCAGCCTTAGGCCATTTGATTATAACCTCCAAAGCCAAATGGTAGAAACGTTCTGGAAGTATTGAATTTATTGATTGGAAAGCAATGTGTAAGGCGAACAGGAGATAAATTCGAACCCCTAGCGCCTATAAATGAAAAAACGTCTGGAGCCTTGCGGCTGTAGGGCTGAAAAAGATGTGGCTCTTGGGAGGGATTAACACTATAGGGCTTTAAGCCTTGTAATTATTGATTTTGTTTGATGTGGCAATCTCCATATACCCCCATTTATACCCCCAAAGTTTATTTTCTAAAAACTTTCTTAGTTAAATTATTCTTTCAAAAATCCCAACCACTTTAAATTTTTGCAAATCATCATCTTTCAGCTCAATATTTCTATAATTAGAGTCATTTGATCTTGGTTTTAATATAATTGACTGATGCTGCCATCCGTTTTCATCTTCATATTTGATGCTTTGATATTCTTTTATCGTATAACAAGATCCAAAATCAGAATCTTTGATATTTAAACTTTCAACCAAAACAATTTTACCATTTCTACTGCCTCCAGAATCTTTTCTAAAAAGGCAATAAGAGCCATTTTGAATTATTTTATTCATTGATTCACCTATTATCTTACAAACAAACAAATCTTCACTTATTTTAATATTATCTGGAGCTTTAATCCATTTTACATCATCTACATTTTGCAACTCGCTAAATCTTCCTGCACTAACTCTTAGATCATAAAATGGAATTGAATTTATGAAGGGTTTTATATTATGTGTTAGAAAAACAATATTAGGTATAACAATTGCGCTGTGAAATTTGTTAATAAAAGATTCGAAATATTTTTTTAGATTTGGATCGCAGGCATAAATATAAGTTCCTTTTATACCTCTTAACATTATCGTTTTATATATGTTAATTATATAATTTTTTAGATCTTGAGGATCTTTTATTGAATTTTTACCATTTTTATCGCGGTAATTTTCTGGTTTAATAATAATTTTATTACTGATTGGATCATATGAAATCTCGTTACCGAATATAATTCCGCAATAATTTAAATCATAACCTTGCACGGTATGAATACATCCAACTTCATTTATCGAATTTTTCGAGTTTATCCAATCTTCGGCAACACTATTCCACTTTAATTCACAATCGCCAATTTTAATGTCTTTTAAACTATCATCGTTTTTTGATATCCATTCCCAAGAAAAGCCTGCTATAATTCTTGATAAACCATATTTATTATTTTTAGTTTTTATCTCTTTAATCATTTCTTCTAAGTTATCGAATAACAATAAGCTGTAGTTTGTATGGTTGAACTTTGAGTTGTGAGATAAATTATTTTTTAGTAAAGAATCAATGAATTGCACATAATCATTTCCTGCTTTAACTCTGAACTGTGATTTTAATTTTAGTATATTGTTGCTATTAATTAAGCTTCTAAATCTTTCTGAAGTTATGTCAGTTGGTTTGATTGATTGATTTTCATCATAAAATAAAATGGTGTTTTTTGATTGTTTCAATATCCAATCTAGTTCTGTTGCTGACTCCGATTTAAATCCTAGTTTTTTACAAGTATCGTCAAAAGATTTATAATTTGTGAGATTAACTCTTCTTCTCAATCGGTGTGATTCATCAACAACCAGCAAATCATATTTGTTTTTAGAAACCTCAGATGGTCCAATTACCATACTTTGATTTAAACCTTTTACATTCTTAAAAGTTTTTTTTAGAGTTTTTCTAAAAGATGCCATAGGAACAACCAATCCCATTTTTATATCTGGATATTTTGTCCTAATTTCTTTAACAAGATCTATAATTTTTTCTTCTGAAGTGCCAAATTCTTTAAAACTAAAATCTTCTATGTCTGAAGATAATAACTTGAATAAAAAAACAGCGAGGATTGATTTTCCAGTGCCAGCTCCACCTTCAACAATAATTCTTTTTGAGTCATTTTTGGTGAGTTGGTTTAATATTTCCAGAAGACTGTTTGTTTGATCTTTGTTAAGACTTTTATATGGTGAATATTTAAAAATGTCAGAATTTTCAATATCTTCAATTGATCTTTTTACAACGCCTTTCGATCTTAATTGATCCCATATTGATTTAAATATTTCCCAATAAATTTCCTTTTTTTGATAGTAATTGTGATTTGCTAAACCTAGATTGCCGTTCAACAATTTAAAGCCATCTTCGCCAGATATATATTTGATTAAATTGGATTCTATATCAAGAGTTGCCGACTTATTAAATTTACTGCTTGTTATGATGTTAACTGAATCCAGTTCTTTTTTAAATTCATTTTTTAGATGTGTGTTCATTCTTGCAATTACATCCGTGGTTTCTCCCACATATGCAATTTTTTTATCATCATTTTTATTGTCGCCTTCTATAATATATACAAGTGGCCATAAATTTTGGGCAAAATAATTATCTTGTAAACTATGAGTGATATTTTCTGTAAAATCATATTTAACTATTTCAAGTTCAGAATAATTCATAGTTGATTGTATTTTTTATTACTTCCTTTTGCCTTCTCTATTGGGTATTTTTGGTTATTCTTTGTGATTTTATCAGTAATAATTTTTCCGACATCTAATTCATACCTTTCTGCAAGAAGTAGTGCATAACAAAATATATCAGCTAACTCTTCTTTTACTTTTTCTAAATCTGCTTCTTTTGACGACTTCCATAAAAAATTTTCCAGAAGCTCTGATGATTCTATGTTAATAGCAATGGCTAAGTCTTTTGGATTATGAAATTTTTCCCAATCTCTTTCATCTCTAAATTCCACTAATTTTTTAGTTAGCTTATTAATTTCACTCATTTTTAGACATTTTTTAATTTTTGAAAATTTACAAAAAACCTAACCCAACCCACAAAAAAATCAATTTTAATAACAATTTCCAAGAAGTTTTTTTTAAAACTACCCAATAAAACACCCGCCTTGATTTAAATTCTTAATTCCTGCAATCAATTCAAACTGCCTGTGCGTGTTAATATTTCCATAATCATCAAGGGTGGTGCTTATTTTGCTGTGTCCTAAATTTTGGCTCCAAGCTTGAAATTGTTCTATGGTGCAACTTTTTTTACCAAGCAGGCTTAAAGTGTCTCTAAAAGAATGTGGATTGAAATAAGGCAAGCCAGCATTTTCAAAGGCAAATTTAAAAATCTCTCTAACTTGTGTGGTTGTTTTCCAAAAAATTGGCTCTAATCCTTGGGCTTCAAAAGCAAAATCTTGGTTATGTGCCAACTTAGTTTTTGGAAATAGGGGGTGGTTGTCATTGTAAAATTTTACTTCTTTTAAAAACTTCACCCAATCAATAACAATTTGTTCAATATCTTGTCCAATTGGAAAAAACCTAGTGTAAATTAATTTGCCAAATTTGGTTTTTACGCCGTCTTTTGGGTCTTGTGCAATTGATTTTGTGTAAAGATCTAAATGCTTAATTCTAAGGCTTATAATGGCTGAATCTCTTGCTCCTGTTAAAATTGTGAAAGCAATTAAAGCTTGATTGCGTTTTTCAATTTCTGTGGTTGATGGCATTTCAAAAATAACTTTTCTAATTTGCTCTAAGCTTGGTGAGTTTTTAAATCTTTTAGCTTTGGCAATTGCAATGTCATTTTCTTGCATATTGAAATAATCAATTTCAGTGATTTTAATTTTTTCAAAGCCAGTTTGATCACGAAGCCAAGTAAAAAAATGTTTTAGGTTGGTTGAAATATGCAACAAAGTTGATTTACTCATGGCATCGCCTTTTCTTTTAGTTTTTTGCTTTGCTAAATGTTTTTTAAAACCCACTGCTTGTTCTTTTCTAAAAGTTGCAAAATCTTTAAATTTTGTATATTCTTCAAAACGAGAAATTGAACTTCTAACTTGGTCTAAAGTTTTATCATTTCTGCCTTTTGATTCCTTCAAATAGTCATAATAATTTTTCTTAATTCTTTCATTTTTTGCGTTGTATTTTGTCATAGTTATTTTTCTTTAATTTAAATCACAATTAGCGGTGCTTTTAGAACATTCTATTAAGTGTTGATTATGCACCTTGCTAACATCAAAGGTTTTTTTAACTTGAGAAAGATTTTTAAGCTTAAAACCTTTGTTAATTTTGCTATCGCAAACACTACATAAACCTTGCAAATTTAGCCTGTTTTTAGCCATCACAATAATATCAACAAGATTGCCAAAAGGCTTTTGTGGTTTTTGGCATTTCATACAAAAAAGCTCGTTATCTTGGCATTTTGATTTTTTGGAATTTTGCTTTTGAAATAAAAATTCTTTTAAATCTGAGCCGTGAATTAAATAAGGCTTTTTACCATCAACAGTTTTTAAGCCTTGTTTAATCCAGTTAAGAGCGGTGTTTTTAGAAACGCCAAAATCTTCACAAATATCTGATATTGAATAAGTGTAATTTTGCTTTATGCGGACAAGATTAATTTTTCTTTTCATAAGCAAGAGCCATTAATCTTTTGTGGTTTTTGAATAGCTTTCTATTAGGTTTTTAATGTCTTCAACCTTCCAAGCAGTTGTTCTTTCACCAATTTTAACTGGTTTGGGAAAGCGTCCATCTTTTACACCTTCCCACCAAGTTGATTTTCCAACGGGAATAATTTTTAGAATTGTTTTAATTCTAACAAATCCAATTTCTGGTAATAAGTCTGTGTGTTGCATTTTTAATCCAATTTAGCGGTTAATAATAATTTACTCTGTGCAGAATAAGTCGCTATTGGAATAGAGTTTTGTTTACTTAAAAGGAGGATTGAATTTGAATTTTTAGTTTGAATCTTCCATTTTTTTTCTTTTTCTAAAAGAATTATGAACTTCTTTGGTTATTTTAGCTATATAGTCAGCATCATAAATAATTTTTTCATTATCTCCAAATATAACTGATATTAAGTTGCCAATTTCTTTGTTGAATGGCTTATCATAAATTCTAAGGAATAAAACTTTTAGTTTTTTTGCCCACAAAATAGCCTCAGAGTTTTCTGTAGAATTTTTTCTTGAGATTGGATTTTCTATTTTTGCCATAAATTCATTTCTTTTTCTTTCTTTCTCGCCATTGGCAACTAATTGACTAAGTCTTGATGTGTATTTTTCTAAATCATCCATGAATTGATAGTGCTCAGTTTCTCCAATATATTCATCTTTGTTCCAATCTTCAAAATCAAATTCAGTTGTGTAAGAGCTATAAGTTCCTTTTAAAGTTTTAATTAGATTTTGACACTCTCTCAATGCTAAAGTTGCATTTTCAAGTTTATTTAATTCTGAGCGGAATAATACATCTATAAAACCAAAATTATTATTGTTTATATATGCTTTTTTTGCAAATTTATTAATTTTTTCTGAATCAAAATTTGAAATATCTATTCCTCTATAAAAAGTAAACAAATTCTCAATATTCCAAATTAACCTAAAAGTTTTGTCAGGATTTATTTTTACTAACTTTTTCCAAAAATTCTTTAATATTTCTTCGTGAAATAAACCATAAATAAACCTTTTACCTCTTCTTACTGAATCTTCTATATTATCTTTTTTGTAGGGAATTATTGAATTTCTAAGTTCTTTATTTCGTTTAGAAAAACTTTCTTCTTGATTAAACTCTGAGTCTAAAATTTCTTTTGGAAGCCATGTAGGTAGATTTTTGGCTTCAAGTGGTATTTTGGATATTTTATCAATAAATTTTTGCATTATTAACTTCCTTTTTTATCCAAATAATCCGCCCACCATTGCATCATGCTATGGCGTTCTTTTAAATATTGTGCGTGGTTGTAGGTTGCTCTTACTTTATCTCTTTCACCATGTGCAAGCTGGCGTTCAATGTGATCACAGTTAAAACCATGTTCATTTAATATTGTTGAAAAAACTGCTCTAAATCCGTGAGTGGTGGTTTTTGATTTATAGCCAAGACGATAAATAACACCAAGCAAGGTGTTTTCACTCATAAATTTATTTGGGTTTTGATGGCTTGGAAAAACAAATTCACGATTGCCAGTAATTTTTTGCATCTCTTTTAAAATTGCCAAAGATTGCTTTGAAAGTGGCACAATGTGTTTTTCGCCCATTTTCATACGCTCGGCAGGAATGTGCCATTCTTTCTTAGCGAAATCTATTTCTTCCCGAAAACCGGGCGCACACACCAGATCCGCGTGCACTGC
>CAZENB010000062.1:0-7445 GCA_964513555.1 uncultured Rhizobium sp.
TGGTCGCGCCATTATTCCAAACAACATTAATCACCCAGAATCTGAACCGATGATTATTGGCCGCAATTTCTTGGTCAAAATCAACGCCAACATCGGCAATTCGGCGATTTTTTCTGGCGTTGAAGAGGAAGTTGAAAAAATGATTTGGGCGACTCGTTTTGGTGCCGACACTTTGATGGATTTGTCAACCGGCAAAAACATCCACAATATTCGCGAATGGATAGTGCGCAACTGCCCAGTGCCAGTTGGCACGGTGCCAATTTACCAAGCCTTGGAAAAAGTTGGCGGCGTTGCCGAAGACTTAACTTGGGAAATTTTCCGCGACACGCTGATTGAGCAAGCGCAGCAAGGTGTTGATTATTTCACAATTCACGCCGGCGTTTTGTTGCGTTATGTTCCAATGACTGCCAATCGCGTAACTGGCATCGTTTCGCGCGGCGGTTCAATCATGGCTAAATGGTGTTTGTCGCATCACAAAGAAAATTTCCTCTACACTCATTTCGCTGAAATTTGCGAAATTTTAAAACAATATGATGTGGCGTTTTCTTTGGGCGACGGATTGCGCCCGGGTTCAATTGCCGACGCCAACGACGAAGCACAACTTGGCGAACTTAAAACTTTAGGCGAACTGACAAAAATCGCTTGGGAGCATGATTGCCAAGTGATGATCGAAGGCCCTGGTCACGTGCCAATGCACCTCATCAAAGAGAACATGGACAAGCAGTTGGACTGGTGCCATGAAGCGCCGTTTTACACTTTGGGGCCCTTAACAACCGACATCGCTCCGGGTTACGACCACATCACATCCGCAATTGGTGCTGCCATGATTGGCTGGTTTGGAACTGCAATGCTTTGTTATGTTACGCCAAAAGAACATTTGGGTTTGCCGAATAAAGAAGACGTTCGCGAAGGTGTAATCACTTACAAACTCGCTGCTCACGCCGCAGATTTGGCCAAAGGTAAAAAAATTGCTCGCTTGCATGACGACGAACTTTCGAAAGCCAGATTTGAATTTAGATGGGAAGACCAATTTAACCTTTCCCTCGACCCTGAAAAAGCCAAAAGTTTCCACGATGAAACCTTGCCGGCGCAAGGCGCAAAGCTGGCTCACTTCTGCTCAATGTGCGGCCCAAAATTCTGCTCGATGAAAATCACGCAAGATGTTAGGGATTACGCTGCCAAACAAAAAGAAGCTGAAAGCGGAATGGAGGAAATGAGTGAAAAATTTAAGGAAATGGGTGGGCAGGTTTATTTGAAGTCGGAGTAGAATGAAAAAATTTGTTTTACCGCTGATAGTTTTAGCGCCAGCAATAAGTGATTATCTTTTGATTGAAATTCTCGAATTAAGTGGTATTTGTAGATTAATCGTGAGTGCAATTATCGCTTTTATAATATACTTACTTCAAGAGTTAATAAATAAGCCCTATAAATTCTCTTTTAGAAATGAGGATTTTGTGGGATCTAACGATAATGGTTGGGCGATAAAAATTCCCTACAAAAAACACAGAAAGAAATCGCCATCAGTAACCGTTTACGAAAATAATCAAGAGGTGATTGTAGGTATTACAATTGATGAAACATCGAATATAGAAATTGGAGTGGGTAGTAAATTTGATGGCTACTGCATAATTAAATAACTCAATTTAGAGAAGGCGCAGAACGGCTTTTAACTCTTACAAAATCTTCAGCAATTTTGGCATAAGCATTCGGCGACCGCTCATTGGTTTTATTATTTCGTACCTAATATTCTTTTCCATCTTCGCTTGCCCCAAAGGCCTCCGACAAGAATTCGCACAAAAACCACAAACTGCTTCAACTCAAATAATCAATAAAACAGAAGTTGTATGCTCCGGCGAAGCGAAACATCTTGTGAGTTTGGCTTCAAAGCAACTAGCAAGAGATCCTTCGGCTGCGCCTCAGGATGACAGAAATCAAAACACAGAAACTGACGAAAACTCGACTAACGAAAAAGAAATCGCCGCCCTTAATTGGAGCATCGCCGCCAAAACGCTGCTTCTAACCTTCAATCCATTCACCAGCTTTAAAATTTTAGAAAATGGCGGCTTTTGGTTTGTTGCGGTTGGCTTGCTTCAAGCTTTCATCAACACTGCGCTTTTATTTTTGCTGGCTCTTGGCCTTCGCAATCGCTTTAAACTGAAATAAAGCCTGCGTAAAACGTTTTGGTTTGTCTGTTTTGGTTGGGTTCGTAAGCCTTACTCACGAGATGTTTCGCCAAGAATTTGTAAAACAAATTCTAAGCTCAACATGACAGTTCTGGGGAATATTTTTCGCTGCGCTCAGCATGAAAGTAATATTAGAATAAAGTAGCTATGGCAAGTTGGTTAGTGCATCTTTAAAGTGGAATAAAATTAAATTTTGTTTCATGCTTAATTGGAGTGCCACGAAATTAGCCCTCTTTGCAAAAGAGGGTGGATCAAATTGCGAATAGTAATTTGAGACGGGTGATTTTTTGCCTTTCGCAAGACTGAGTCTCATGATATCCGTCTTCATATTCATGCCAAGTTGCGGCCAAGAAAATAAAGATGTGGACGTGATTATAAAACCACGTCCAGCAAAATATTGTTTTTATTAACTCTATTTTCCCTCGTCATTGCGAGTGAGCCATCAGGCGAAACGTGGCAATCCACCTTGTCAAGGGCTTAGGAATTTGTGGCAAAGTGGATTGCCACGCCAAGCTTTGCTTGGCTCGCAATGACGGAGGAGAGAAAATTTTCACTCATTATTGTCAGAAAAGTCTTTATTATTGGATTGCAATTAATCTTCTAAAAACCCAAAAAGACTCAAAAATTCAATTATAAGTTGTAAAGTGTAGGTCATGCTTGATTTATAAGCTTAATTCGTAGAAAAATACTCAAACTCTTACTGATTAAAATTGTTAAAATATGAACATAATTGAACAAAAGCTTGAAGAACTTTCAAGAGAAGAAGAAATAGCTCAAATACTTGAAGAACGAAGAATTAATGAGCTAAATGATATGATTTTGGATAAGTTTATTGAAATCCAAAAAAGTCAGGCAACCAATAAAAACAAGGCAAGAGAATGGGGCAAATTTGTTAAAGATTTTTGCCAGCAAAATGAAAAAGATTTGCATGCTATTAACCTTAAAATTGATGCTGATTTTCTTCGTAGTCAAATGGGTCACGCCTCAATTATTTGCCAAGATGGCTGGAATTTTTATTTCAAAGTTTCGCTTTTTGGTCAGTTTGATAAAGTTTTCTTTTCCGAGGCACAGTTTTTTGATCATTTTTGGGCTGGTGCTGTTTTTAAAGAAGTAGTAAAGTTTCATAATGTATTTTTTAATGAATGTGCAACATTTTATGAATCTTTGTTCGAAGATTTGGTAAGCTTTCGTAAAGTTATATTCGAAAATGGTGCTAATTTTACTAGAAATGAGTTTGACGGCGAAGCGCATTTTGAAATAGAATCAAAAATTGAATATTTAGAATTAAAACATGAATTAAAAAGAAAAGAGATCAATTTTGAAGGATCAGAGTTTACTAAGAAATCTGATTTTGAATTAAGAAATCTTGAGGTTTTTCAACTTTCTTTTGAGGGTTGTAAATTTTGTGGAGAGTTTTTACTGCAATCTGAAAATTCAGCAATTCGTTTCTTAAATCTACAATCAACAGTATTCAGTGAAATTGCAAGATTTGTACCTTATTCATATCGCAATCGTAAAAAGCTGATTGGAGACATTAAAGTTGAATATACTGCTTTTATGAAATCAGCTATATTTGAAATTGAGTTTGAAAAATGCCCAGATTTTTCAAAATGTTATTTTTTAGAAAAAGTTTTTATTAAAGAGACTTGGCCAGAAATTGTTGAAAAGAAAGTAAAAGCTTATGAAAAAGAGAAGTTTTTGTTTCTAAAAAGTTATTATGCTTCAATCAAAAATCATCTAAAAGAGAACCAATATTTTGGTTATGAAATGCGTGCCAGAGAAATTGGATTAGAAACTGAATTATACTCTAAATTTAAAGGAAGAAGATTTCGTCATTTTGTATTTTTAATTTGCAAAATGGCAAGCAAGAAAGTACGCAAAATTTTAGTTGCTAGATGCAAAATTGTTAGTGTCAAATATTGTGAGTTATTTTTATTTAAATGCTATAAGTGGTTTAGTGGTTATGGCGCAAGTGTAGAAAAACCTCTTATGGTTTTGATTTTCTCTTTCTTATATTTTGGATATTATTTTGAGAGGCATAATGTGCCAAAACCTTATGAAAGCTCTTTTGTTAGAACCTTAAACCCTTTATATGATTCTGGAAAAGGCTATTCAACCCTACTTGATATGCAGATTGAGGTTGCTTTTCAGTCTTTGATTAATGGTATATTGTTGTTTTTAATTTTCCTTGGAATTAGAAATCGTTTCAGAATTAAAAGCTAAAAGCAAAAGATCAATTTATCTAATCTATATTCTATAATAACTAATAAAAAGTTAATTATTCTTTCCAATAAAAAAGGGGCGAAAGACGCCCCTTTTTGTTTTCTTTTGCTCTTAGAAGAAATTATTTTTTTTCTGCAGCAGCTTTTGTATCAGCAGCAGGAGCAGCTCCGCCAGCAACTTTCTCATCTTCAGCTTTAGAAGCACGACCAATTATACTTGCAACTAAGAAAGAAGGTTTTTTTGCTAATTTAACGCCAGCAGGAAGATTTAAATCAGATCCTCTAACTTTTTGTCCAACATGAAGAGAAGTAACATCAACATCAATTTTTGTTGGCACAGATGCTTCTGATTCGCAAAGAACAGCAACTTTCCTCAAAACTATATGTAAAACACCACCTCTTTTCAAACCAACTGATTTATCTTGGTTGATGAAGTTTATTTTTGGTTGAGCTTTAATAGTTTTTGAGTCAGCGCAGTTGAAGAAGTCAACGTGAATAGGGCGATCAGAAACTGGATCTAGGTCAATGCTATGAGCGATAACTTTTGTTTTTTTACCAGAAATTTCAAGTTCAAGAACTGAAGACTTTGCATTTCCTTTGAAGTATTCATGTTCGAATTCTTTAGCATCAATAGAGATGTTAATGTTTCCATCTTTTGAGTAAATGATGGCAGGTATTTTGCCTTCTTTTTTAATTTTTTTAGTTTGCAGAGAACCAAGTTTTTCTCTTTTTTCTGCTTTTAATACAACAGCTGTCATGTGACTCCTAATTAAGGATTTTGTTAAGTAAGGAAAGTTTTCTAAAAGAAAAATCATCCAAAAAAGTGTGACCAAACAAGGTCAAATTTGTCAAAGAGCGCAGCAAAATAAGATCTAAAACCAAAAAATCAAGATTATTTTTCTAGTTTTGATAATGTTTTTAGAACTTCTTCTACGTGACCGTTGACTTTCACTGAACGCCAAATATGTGCAATATTACCATATTTGTCGATTAAAAAAGTGCTTCTTTCAATGCCAAAGTATTTTTTCCCAAACATTGATTTTTCTTTGAAAACACCGTATTTTTCACAAACTTGACCTTCAACATCAGAAAGCAAATTGAAAGCTAAGCTGTATTTTTCAACAAACTTACAATGGCTTTTTATGCTATCCTTTGAAATACCCAAAATAACACAATTATGTTTTTCAAAATCTTTTATTCTTTTAGTAAAGTCTTGAGCTTCAATTGTACAACCCGGAGTGTCATCTTTTGGGTAAAAATATAAAACTACATTTTGACCAGTAAGATCTGATAAAGAAATTTTACCTTCATCGCTTTCTAAAACAAAAGTTGGCGCTGGTTTTGAGACTTCTAATTTCATTTATAAACTACTTTTTTGTTACTTTTTTCTTCTTTCTTTTAGGTTTTTCAACTTCTTTTTCTGTATTTTCATTATGCAAAATATCGTTGAATTGAGATTGACTGCAAAGACCTAATAAAACTACATCACGAGGTTTGATGTTTTTCATATTCCAGTGACTTCTATCTCTAATTGAGTCAATCATTTTATCAGTTGTTCCAACTAGTTTCTTGATTTGCGAGTTAGTAATTTCTGGGTAATATTTTAGTAAGTAAGCGATGCCGTCGGGTTTATCCTGCCTTCTAGCAATTGGAGTGTATCTTCCTGTTTTTTTATCAGAAGATTTTACAGTAGATGCTACAGATCTGTTCAGATGCATTTGTGAATTTTTGTCCTTTTCACATCTTTCAATTTCTTCACGAGTAAGTTGACCAGATAAAATTGGGTTTTGACCAATAATTCCTGAAGCAACGTCGCCATCAGCAATTCCTTGAACTTCTAGTTCGTGCAATCCACAAAATGAAGCAATTTGAGCGAATGTAAGAGATGTATTCTCAACTAACCATACGGCAGTTGCTTTACGCATTAATGGTAATTCTTGAGCCATAAAATATTGAAACTTTGGGAAATAATATGAAAATATGATTTATATTTAACTTGTCATTAATTTTAAAAGCAAGGAATTATCAATGCTTATACTGATTTCACCTGCCAAATCACTTAATTATGAATCACTTTTGAGTGATAAAAATTTTAGTTTGCCTTATTTTGAAAAAGAAACTCAAGAATTAGCGAAGGAATTAAAGCAATTTCAATCATCTGATTTAGAGAAAATTATGAAAATCAGTAAAAAATTGGCAGAGCTAAATTATGAAAGATTTAAAAACTTTTCTTCTAAGTTTGATTTTAAAAACTCGAAGCAGGCAATTTTAGTTTTTGATGGTGATGTTTATAAACCAATTGAGTTAGAAAAATTTACAAAAAATGATTTTGAGTTTTTGCAAAAAAACCTACGAATTTTATCGGGTTTTTATGGTATTTTAAAGCCTTTTGACTTGATTCAGCCCTATAGATTAGAAATGGGCACTGACTTCAAGAACACGTCTTTAGAAAAAAGTTTGAAAATAAAAAACCTCTATCAATTTTGGGGAGATAAAATTTCTAATTATTTAAACAAAGAAACTAAAGAAAATGGTGATGAATATATTATTAACTTGGCTTCAGAAGAATATTTTTTAGCAGTGAATAAAAAGAAAATTAAAGCTAAAATTATTAATGTAGTTTTCAAAGAAAATAAAAATGGATCTTATAAGATTATAGGAATTAATGCTAAAAAAGCTCGCGGTTTAATGGTTAATTTTATTGTTAAAAATCATGTAAAATCAATTAATAAATTGAAAGAATTTGATTGTGATGGTTATTCTTTTGTGAAAGAAATGTCAGATGAGAAAAATTTTGTTTTTATTCGTTAATAAAACAAACTTGACTTAACCAAAAAACTTCTCTAAAAACTCCCCTTCTTTTTGCTTTATATTCATTTTAAAACATTGGGACGTAGCCAAGTGGTAAGGCAACGGGTTTTGATCCCGTCATGCGTAGGTTCGAATCCTTCCGTCCCAGCCACTGTTATTTTTCTTTTATAAGAACATCATAAATTTTTTGTTTAACAATTAACAATCTAATAAAAGCTAGCTGAACTAT
>CAZENB010000063.1:0-6635 GCA_964513555.1 uncultured Rhizobium sp.
GCTCCTCGCAATGACAGAAGTGATAAAACTAATACTTCAAGGGATAATTACCAAAGATATTCTTCAAAAGAAGAAGAACTAACTTTCATTATAAAATTTAAAATTCTAAGTCCCACTCACAGTAATACTATATTTTTTTGATAAGTAACGAAAAACATCTATTCTTTCGTTATTTTTTAAAGTTCTGTCATAAATTATTACTTCTGAAATTAAGCCTACAAAACGAGTATTATTATCAGAAGAAGATCCCAAAATTAGACCAGCCAGTGAATTGTTTCCAGGATTAGATAAATAACCTCCACCAGATGGACTTAAAGCATTATTAACATAGCCTTTTGAATAATCTCTATCATAGTAAAAACCAGCAATAATTGATAAGTTATCAGAAATTGTTGGAATATTAGTTGAAGAACTTTCAACCAAAGATGTTGCCTCCATTACTACGCTATCAGAAGAATCATTATCTCTATAACCAATTCTTACCAATCCATTAGTTCCAGAAACTGGATTACTTATTAAATTTCTAATAGTACTACCAGTTGAGTTTCTTGTTTGTTGAGAAAATACTATGAAAATCGTATTAGAATTTGATTTACCTTTGTCAAAAGAGCTCAATAAAAAATCTGAAAAACCAGAATCACTCGCAGAACTAAATTTTAAACTCGGTAAATTTCCAATTCCTTTTTTCAAGTAAGTTACTGATCCAGAATTTGCAACTAAAGTATTTTTTTTGGAAGGAATTGAAACTGGATTTAAATCGTACCAAGAAGTAACTTGTGCTCCGTCACTTCTCTGAGATAGAATCAGACTTTCAGAAGAAGATGTTTCATACCAAGCAACCAAACCATTTATGTTTGGAACAACTGAGGCCTTCGTAATTGACCTAGAATTAGCAATCCTTGAAGAATCAACTAAGGCTCTAACTCCCATTAGACCAGCAATCATGATTAAAATTATAATCAGAACTACTGATAACTCAACTAAGCTATAAGCCTTAATTTTATTCATTACTAACTAATTATTGTTCATCCAAGTTAAAATAGGATTTTTCGCAGCTCTAACATCATCCAATCTTCTTCTTGGAGTTGAAATAGGATAGTTGTGGAAGCGATCACCTTTACTAGACTCAATTTCTTTAGCGATGAAAATCATAGTGTCAATAAATTGATCTATAGTTTCTTTAGTTTCAGTTTCGGTTGGTTCAATTAGCATTGCACCTTGTACAACAAGTGGGAAGAAAACTGTCATTGGATGAATTCCGTACTCAACTAAAGCTTTAGCGATATCTAAAGTACTTATTCCTTTGGCTTTTTGCAATTTATCAGTTAGCAAACACTCATGCATGCAATTCCCTTCAAAAGGAACATGATATAAATCTTTTAATTTTGACAATATATAATTTGCACTCAGAACTGAATCTTCAGCAACTTTTTGTAATCCATCCGCGCCATGAGAAAGCATATAAGTTAAAGCTCTAATATGCATTCCAAATTGGCCATTAAACCCTTTCACCTTGCCGAAACTTGACCTAGGAGCAACTAATTTATAAATTTCTCCTTCTTTTTCAACATGAGGAGTTGGCAAAAATTCTGCTAATTCTGCACGAACAGCAATCGGTCCAGAACCTGGTCCACCACCACCATGAGGAGTTGAGAAAGTTTTATGCAAGTTAAAATGCATAACATCTACACCTATATCAGCTGGACGCACTTTACCAACAATTGCGTTATAGTTAGCTCCATCGCAATAAAAATAAGCTCCAATCGAATGAATTAAGTCAGCAATTTCTTTAATATTCTTTTCAAATTTACCGCAAGTATTTGGATTTGTAATCATTGTTCCAGCAATTGATTTACCATACTCAGCAATCAACTTCTTGAATATTTCTAAATCAATCAAACCCTCCTTGTTAGAAGGAATAACTTTTATCTCAAAACCACACATCGCTGCAGTTGCAGGATTAGTACCATGAGCTGAATCCGGAATAAGAACAATTTTTCTGGTAGCTGCCTCACCCTTTTTCTCGTGAGCTTTTTTTATAACTAACATACCAGCAAGCTCACCTTGTGCACCAGCAGCAGGAGAAAGTGAAACTGCACCTAGACCAGTTAAAGTTGCAAGCCAGCTTTGCAAATTAAACATTAATTCTAAAGCACCTTGAACAGTAGATTGATCTTGCAAAGGATGAATATCCGAAAGACCGGGCAAACGAGCCATTTTTTCGTTTAAGCGTGGATTGTGCTTCATGGTACAAGATCCAAGAGGATAAAAACCAGCATCAATAGAATAATTTTGATTCGAAAGACGTACAAAATGACGAATTACTGTTGGTTCATTAACTTGTGGTAGACCAATTTCTTGACGTTCTTTCTGACCAGTACGAATCGAAAAACTTGCAACTTCTGGTAAATCAACACCACAAGCGCCAACTCTTGATTGTTTAATAAGAATATCAGTTTCGTGATTTAGGCCACCAATTTCTTGAGGAATAAAAGTCATATTTTTTACTAATTTAGGATTTTTTCTAATTCTTGAACAAAAGTTTTAATATCATTTTTACTAGTCAATTCACTAACAGCCAATATCATTTTATTTCCTTGCGCGAATCCACCAATAATATTTTTTGCTAAAAGTTTCTTGTTAACTTCAGAAGCATCTTTACTTAGTTCTACTGTGAATTCGTTGAAAAAGCTTTTATTTATAATTTTAACACCCTTAACAGAAGATAAAGCATCTGCTAAGTCACAAGCTTTTTTGTGGTTGATTAAAGCAAGTTTCTTAAATCCAATTTCACCAAGCAATGAACTATGAATTGTGAAAGCAGTTGCACATAAACCCTGATTTGAACAAATATTAGAAGTAGCTTTTTCACGACGAATATGCTGTTCACGAGCATTTAAAGTTAGAACATAACCTGGCTTCCCATCTGCATCAACAGTAACTCCGCAAATTCTTCCCGGCATTTGACGTACAAATTCTTTTTTGCACGCAAAAAAACCAAGCAAAGGTCCTCCAAAATTTAAACCAACACCAAGACTTGATGCTTCTCCAACAACAATATCAGCTTGTTTTGGAGCTTCTAACAAACCAAGAGAAACAATTTCATTTGTTACCACAATAAGCAGCGCACCAGCTGAGTCACATTGCTTTCTAACTTCATCAAGAGAATTGATTTCACCTTGAAAATCAGGGTATTGAACAATTACAGCAGCGCAAGATTCATCAACTTTTGAGACAAATTTAGCATCATTTAGATCAAGATAAGTTTTAGTAACTTCCAAATAGTCGGGATGTATATTGCCAAAAGTTGCAATATTTTTACGACCCTGCTTAATACGCAGTGCCATCAAACAACTTTCCGCCATTGAGGTTGCACCATCATACATTGAAGCATTAGCAATTTCCATTCCTGTTAAAAGAGCAATAATGCTTTGGAATTGGAAAATAACAGATAAAGTTCCTTGAGAAATTTCTGGCTGGTAAGGAGTGTAAGAAGTTAGGTATTCAGAACGTTGAATGATGTGATCAACGCTTGCAGGAATATGATGTTTGTAACAACCAGCTCCCAAAAAGAATGGACCTTCTGAAGCCGAACGGTTTTTGTTAGATAAAGATTTTATAAAAGACTCAACTTCAATCTCACCTTGATGATTTGGTAATTCAGAAATTGGTTTTTTAAGTAAAAATTCTGCAGGAACTGCATCGTAAAGTTGATCAATTGTTGAGACGCCAATAGATTCAAGCATCTCTTTACGATCTTTTTCGGTAAGAGCTAAATAACGCATAAAATTTTTGAGAAATATAATGAGGAATAAAATTCGCTTCCCAAAATACAACCTAATAACTAATATTTCAAGCCACTTATTTTCTATAACTCATAATTTTTTTTACAAAAACTTTACGACTTATTATTTTAAAACTGAATGGAGTAAGATTTACAAAAATGAAAAAACATTTATAAATTAACTAGATCCGCAGCAAAAATTTTTTTATCGTAAAGTGCTCTACCAACAATTGCACCACAAACACCAAATTTTCCCATTTTTTTTATCTTTAAAACATCATCAAGACAAGAAATTCCACCAGAAGCAATTACAGGAATTGATAAATTTTTTGCCAAATCTTCTGTTCCAATAAAATCTGGACCACTTAAAGTTCCATCACGAGAAATATCAGTATAAATAATTGAACTCACTCCACAATCTTCAAATTTTTTTGCTAATTCCAATACTTTAATTTCAGAAGTTTTAACCCATCCTTCTGTAGAAACAAAACCATTTTTGGCATCAATTCCAACCACAATTTTACTAGGAAAATTTTTACAAGCTTCACGAACAAGATCATGATTCTTTGTTGCAATTGTTCCAAGTATAACTCTTGACACTCCAAGATTAAGCCATTTCTCAATTACATTGATTGATCTTATACCTCCTCCCAATTGAGTTGGAATTTTGATATTCTGCAAAATTTCTTTAACTGATTTTTCATTCTCAGTTTTTCCAGAAATTGCTCCATCTAAATCAACAATGTGAAGAAACTTAAAACCAGAATTTTGAAATTCTAATGCTTGAGCAGCAGAATTATCATTAAATACAGTTGCCTTATTCATATCTCCTTTAAAAAGCCGAACACACTGACCATTTTTTAAATCTATTGCAGGAAAAATTATCATATTTGAATATTTACTTGAAAATGAAATGAATTAAGTCTGAATTATTCAAACAAATAAAATTCAATTCAATAATTTATTTAAATGCTAATAAGATTTTTTCTAAAAATTTGGCCCGCACTTCTTCCAATTTTGTTTTATTTATTTTGGATTTTTGTAATTGAAAAAATATTTATAAAAAGAATCTTAAAAAAAGAAAAAATAATTGAAGGTGAAAAAATAGTAGGAGAAAAAACAACTTCCAAAAAACTAAAAGATGTTTTTTCACTAAAAAACAAGCGATTTCTTATCACTCTTTATGCAAGTTTAATTTTAGCAATTATAAGTCTTGTATTTAGTGTGTTTTTTAGTAAAAAAAATCAATCAACTAATTACACTCCAGCTCAATATAAAGATAAGAAAATTATACCGCCAAAATTTGATTAACTTTTGACATTTAATTTTTCTAAATAACTAATTTATATAACTGGCATAAAAACAAATAAGTTGTTGCAATTAAAGTAGTGTTTATTTAGAATTAATGGCACTTAATTTTTCTTTAAGCAAAATCAATCTAACAATAACAACTTTTTGGTGTTCTTCTCTCTTACGGAAGTAAGGAACAAGGAATTTTTGTTGTTATTGCTTAATTAACCAAAATTTTTAAATTTTTATGTCTAAAACCGATCTTCCTCAATTCACTATTAAACAGCTTCTTGAAGCTGGTGTTCATTTTGGCCACAAAACTATGCGCCGCAACCCTAAAATGACTAAGTACATCCATACAAATAGCAACGGAGTAAGCATTATTGATTTGAACAAAAGTGCCAATTTACTCTTTAAAGCAATGCTTACAGTTAAAGATGTTGCCAAAAACAACGGTCGTATTTTATTTGTAGCAACCAAGAAACAAGCTGCCGAACCAGTCGCTGAAGCTGCAAAAAGATGCGGTCAATATTACGTAAATTTCAGATGGTTAGGTGGGATGCTTACTAACTGGAAAACAGTTTCCCAATCAATTAAAACATTGAAAAAAATTACTGAACAACTTTCTGATGATTCAATTGGTTTAAACAAAAAAGAAAAGTTAGTTCTTGAAAGAAAAAGAGAAAAACTAGAACAAGCTCTTGGTGGTATAAAAGACATGGGTGGATATCCTGATCTTGTTTTCGTTATTGATACTCATAAAGAATCATTGGCAATTGCTGAAGCAAAAAAACTTGGTGTTCCAATTATGGCTATCTTAGATAGCAACTGCGATCCTGATGGAATTATGTTCCCAATTCCAGGAAATGACGACTCTGCAAAGGCAATCAAACTTTATTGTCGTTTAATTTCTGATGCTGTAATTGCTGGAATTAAAGAAAACATGGCAATCTCTGGCATAGACATCAGCAAATTTGAAGACGGTGAATTACCTGACATAGCAGGATACAAAACCTCAGTTGCTCAAAAAGCCGAAAAGAAAGCTGAAAAAGATTTCAAAGGTAAAAAAGAAATTTCTAATAAACCTGCAAAAAAATCTGAAGAAGAGTCTTCTGAAAAATCAGATGATAAAAAACCTGCTACAAAAAAACCTGCGGCTAAAAAACCTGCAGCTAAAAAACCTGCAGCTAAAAAAACTGATAAAAAATAGTTATAAAAAGCCAAGCCTAAAAAGCTTGGCTTTCCTTCATTGCGTTCCACAAAATTACGCAGATTTATCTCGAAAAAATTTTAAATTTTAACCAAAAAAAACTTAAATAAAATTATGGCAGACCTAAATTTAATTAAAAAACTTCGCGAAGCTACTGGTTGTGGTATCGCAGATTGCAACAAAGCTTTAGCTGAAAACGGTGATGATTTTGAAAAAGCTATTGATTGGCTAAGAAAAAAAGGACTTTCTTCAGCTGGTAAAAAAAGTGGACGCATCACTTCTGAAGGTGCTGTTGCAGTTGCTTTCCAAGGAAATAAAGCTTCTGTTGTAGAAGTAAATTCTGAAACTGAT
>CAZENB010000063.1:6661-7297 GCA_964513555.1 uncultured Rhizobium sp.
CAAAAATTCCAAGATTTTACTGCTGCAATTGCAAAAATGGCTCTTGGTTTTGATGATGTAGAAAAATTAAAAGCTTCCCAATTTTCTGGAGCTTCTCATTCTGTTGATGAAGAAGTTAAAAACCAAATCAGTGTAATTGGTGAGAATATAAATATACGAAGAATTGCTAACCTATCAGTTCAAAATGGTGTTGTTGTAAGTTATATTCACAATGCGATTGCTGAAAACATGGGAAAAATCGCTGTTCTACTAGCACTTGAATCTTCTGCTGACAAAACAAAATTAGAAGAATTTGGCAAACAAATTTCAATGCACATTGCAGCTACTAAACCAGATGCACTAACTGTTGATTCTGTTGATCCTTCTAAGCTTGCACGTGAAACTGAAATTTTAAAAGAACAGGCTCGTGCTTCTGGAAAACCTGAAAGCATTATAGATAAAATGATTGAAGGTAGAATTAGAAAGTACTACGAAGAAGTTGTTCTTTTGGAGCAACCAT
This sequence comes from uncultured Rhizobium sp., assembly GCA_964513555.1. Lineage (GTDB taxonomy): Bacteria > Pseudomonadota > Alphaproteobacteria > Rickettsiales > UBA1997 > UBA2645. Next base: position 7,161 of record CAZENB010000063.1, read on the forward strand.
TTGTTATGGATGATAAATCAAAAATCAAGGATGCTGTAGCTGCATTCAGCAAAGAAAATTCCGAAACTAAAATTACAGGTTTCAAACTTTTCATTCTTGGTGAAGGAATTGAGAAAAAAGAAAATGATTTTGCGGCC
>CAZENB010000064.1:0-6538 GCA_964513555.1 uncultured Rhizobium sp.
AACCGATGACCCCCTGCTTGCAAAGCAGGTGCTCTACCAACTGAGCTATATCCCCAAGAGAATTTTGATAAGAAAATTTTGAAAGGAAACTTTTTGAAAGTTTTTCAAAAAGACAAAAATTATCGTGGGCACAAGATAATTTGATAAATCAAATTGTCAAAAGAAATTTTACATTTATAAAAAGATTTATTTTTTGCTGCAGAAATTGAATTTAATATATTTTTTAATGAAGAGTAAATTTGAAAATAATCATAAAGCTTTTTCCTTGCTTGAATTATCAATTCTAATTATTGTTATATCACTTATAGCAACAGGAGTTCTTTTAAATAATGTTGCAAGTTTTAATAGTGATAAAATGAAAATTACAAACGAACGTATACAAAAAATTTACCAAGCTTTGGGAAGCTATTTATTGGTTAATGGAAAATTACCTTGTCCGGCTCCAATTAACGCCGTTAAGTTAACTAGTCCAAGTTATGGAGTTGCTGCAACTGAAGATGGAAATTGCGCAACAACCGATGGTGTTTATCAATCCGATGTTACGGGAGCTGAAAACTTAGTTTATGGAATGGTTCCAGTTAAAACATTGGGTTTAGATAGTGATTTTGCTGAAGATGGTTATGAAAGTAAGTTTGATTACATAATCGATAAAAGATTTACTAACTCATCAACTTTTAGCACTACGAATGTTACTAATTCAACTTCAGTTTCTAATTCATCTTGTTCGATGATTAAAGTTACATTTAGAGAAGCTATTTTGTCTAATGAATATCAAAATAGTTGTGATGACAGAGCTTTTTTTGCAATAGTAAGTCATGGTAGTAACAAGTTAGGAGCATTTAATGCTAATTCCTCAACTGTAAATAGTTCTTCAAATAACCAAGATGAAATAGATAATAGTGCTACTAATTTTACTGACGCTGCAACAAATAGTGCCACTTTTCATATCAATAAAAGATTAGAAGCTGCTAACACCATAAACTCGGGAACTAAAACTTACTTTAACGTAATTGATGATGTGGTATTTTTTAAATCCAGAGACAATATGGTGAAAGATTTTAATGCTTTTTCAAAAATAGATTGTCTTACAAATGGTTATAATTCTGATGATGTAACTTATGGAGGAACGATAATTACTTGGCCTCAAGCTAAATATGGTCAAATTGTATCTGCATCAAATTCTTGTCCAACTGGTTATAAGGGTGGAGTTACAAAGCCTACAAAAAAATGTGGTCCACTAGGTATATGGCAAAGCGGTGTTGTTACTGCTTGTACTGCTGGATGAAATTATGAAAATTAAAAATGATTTTGAATAAAACACAAAATATAAAAAAAGCTTTTACTTTAATTGAGCTTTCGGTGGTTATTGTAGTTATATCTATTTTTCTTGCTGGTTCTTTATATTTTTCAATAACGATAAGTGATAATGCTAAAATTAAAGTTACAAATGACAGGATTGAGCAAATTTATAATGCTTTAGGTAATTACTTAGTTCAAAAAGGAAGATTACCTTGTCCAGCTGCTATTAATGATTCTAAATCAAACTCTTCAACTTATGGGATAGAAGCTTCTTCAGATAGTGTAACTTATCAAAAAAATTGTATTGATTTATATAGTGGAATTGAAAAAACTCAGAATGGTGTTTATTCATCCTCAAATTTAGTTTACGGAATGGTTCCAGTTATAAATTTAGGTTTAAGTAAGGATATGGCGGAAGATGGTTTTGGTAATAAATTTACTTATGTTGTAGATAGAAGATTCACAGGTTATAATGATTCTTCTGATAATGGAGTTCCAAAGTTTAAGAATCAATCATCAAGTTCTATAATTACTGTGAATGAAATTTTTTATTCCAATACTCAGCAAGCAACTTCTGATGCAATATTTATTATCATAAGCCACGGTGCTAATGGTTATGGAGCTTTTAAAGCGGAACTTTCTTCTCAAAATACCAGATCTTCTGATTCTTCAGAAATGTCAAATGATGCTACAAGTTTTAACGATACAAACGGTACTGCATCATTTGATGCAACTTTTATAAAAACAGTAGAAGGTAGCGATGTTTTTGATGATATAGTTTTTTACAAAACTAGAAATGATTTACTTAAAGATTTTAATGTTTTTTCAAAAGTTTCTTGTCCCGCTATTGAAGCTTCATCTTTGGATTCAAATAGCGTGGAATATGGAGGAACTTATATGGCTTGGTCAAAAAGTGAGTATAATCAAGTTGTTCCTGCAAGTACTGATTGTCCAGCGTCATATAGAAATACTGTTGTAAGGCCAATAAGAAAATGTGGTGCTTTTGGAATTTGGGGAGAGGTTATTGAGCCCTGCAATTAAATTTGTTACTATACTATCTTAATAAGTACTGTTATACTAAGCGAAACGAAGAAGTTTAACAGACAAGCTCTCCCTGAGATCTTGAGCTTTTTTCAGAATAAAACTTTTGTTATGTTATAATTGCCTTAAATTTTTAAGATTTTTTAAATGATAAAAAAAAACTTTTTTTATAAAGTTGAAACCAAAAAAGCTTACACCTTGCTTGAGCTGTCTATTTCAATTTTAGTAATTTCAATTTTAATTACTGGCGCTTTGTCAATGTCAGTTTCTCGTGCTGGTAAAAAGAAAGTTGAAATCACTAACCAGCGTATTGAGATAATTTATAAAGCTTTAGGAAATTACTTAGTTACAAATAAAAAGTTGCCTTGCCCAGCTGCATTTACTGATAAAAAATCTGTTTCTGTAAATTATGGTGTTGCTTCAACAAGCTATGGAAATTGTGCAGATACAGACATTGATGGAGTTTATAAGTCTACATCAAATTCAAATTTAGTTTATGGAATGCTTCCAGTAAAAGATTTGGGTCTAAGCAATGAAATGGCGGAAGATGGTTTTGGTAATAGATTTTCTTATGTTATTGATAAAAATTTTACGGCTAATTCGGTTTATCCTTATTCAAACATTGCAACTTTTGGAGTTGCAACTTCAAATGATATAATAACTATAAAAGAATCTAATGGAAGCGTAGCAAGTGAAGTCACATATGACGCAATTTTTGCTATTATAAGCCATGGTGCAAATAAAAAAGGAGGATTTTTGCCTAATTCTTCAAGTGCTAATAATTCTGCTAGTGATTCTTACGAACTAGAAAATCACCCATCGGCATTTAATAACTCTTCAAATCCAAGAGAAGCAACTTTTGATAATATTTTTTATAGTAAAAATGGAAATAGTGATGCTTTTGACGATATTGTTTTTTACAAAACTAGAAATGATTTAGTAAAAGATTTTAATGCTTTTGATTCTGTTATCTGTACTTCGAGTTCTGTAAATAGTAATGATGTGACATATAACGGTACAGTTATGACATGGCCAAATACTGCTTATGGAAGAACTGTTGAATCAACAACTTCTTGTCCTGCGGGTTTTACTTATTCAGTTGCTAAGCCAACCAAGAAATGTGGTGCTTTTGGAATTTGGGAAGAAGGCACTATAAAACCTTGTTTAACTGCTCCTGCTGGAGTTTGTAGTGGTGGAGACATTGTAATTTCTGGGGCAAATATTTTGCATATTTTTTCAGAAAATGGCACTTTTGTATGTAGTAATAATGTTTCAGTTAAGTTGCTGGTGGTTGCTGGTGGAGGTGCTGGAGGATATTCTTCTTCAGGATATGGTGCTGGTGGAGGTGCTGGTGGACAAGTTATATTTAATTCTGATACATATAATCTTACTTTTGGGCAAATAGTTTCAGTAAATGTTGGAAAAGGTGGATTGCCTTATGTTGGAAATGGTTTGCAAGGGGGAAATACAATTTTAAGTGGTGCAATAACTTTAGAAGCTGCTGGTGGAATGGGAGGTGGTGCAAGCTATGCTGATTCATGTGTTGTTCCTTCTTCTGTAACTAATGCTGCTGGAGGAGGCGCTGGATATTGTGATTCTGCCAGTGCTAGTGGTGGAAGTGGAACTCAGAGCGGTGGTGGTTCTGTTGTTGGTGGATTAAATTCTGGAGGTGGAGGAGGAAGTTCTGCAAATTCTGGATCAACTCCAACTACTTCAACATCGGATGGCAATCTTGGATATGGTGCTGCTGGAACTAGTGTTGCTCTTACAGGTTTTGATTATGGTGGAGGTGGAGGAGGTGGGACTAATTCATATTTTAATGCTACAGCTACTGATGGTGGAGGTCAGGGTGGAAAAATTGGTTTACCAAATGGAGTTGCAGGTACCAACGGACTTGGTGGTGGTGGCGGTGGTGCAAGATATGGTAAAGGTAGCAAAGGAGGAAATGGTGTAGTAATTATTTATTATCAACCAACTCCATAAATCGCCAATTATTTAATTTAGATGCTTAAAAAAGTTAACTTCGATTTTAAAAACGAAAAAATATGTTAAATTTAATAAATATCAAAAAAAGTGGTTATACTTTAATTGAGCTTTCAATTGTAATTGTAGTCATTGCAACACTTCTTACAGGGGGTTTGATGGCTTCAGTAAATTTAATTAATAAAAATAAAGTTACTGTTACGAATAAAAGAATAGATACAATATATAAAGCTTTGCAAAATTATCTTCTACTTAATAAAAGATTGCCATGTCCAGCTCCAATAACTGAAAGTAAAGCAAGTGGAACTGGTTACGGAGATGACGTTGCTTCAGCTGGAGTTTGTGATGTTGCTGGAACTTATTCTTCAACAACTTCTACAAATCTTGTTTACGGCATGATTCCAGTTAAAGATTTAAACTTACCTGATGAATTTGCTGAAGATGGTTATGGTAGTAAGTTTGGATATATGGTTCATAAACATTATACCACAGCAAGTGCTTCTTCATATAGTGATACAAATTCTTTTGGAACAAGTACCGATTATTCTTTAATTACTGTCAAAGAAATTTCTGGAACCGCAGATAAAACAATACTTAGCAATGCAATATTTGCAGTTATAGGTTATGGATATAATAAATATGGTGCTTTTAATTCTAATTCTTCAAGCCAAAACTCTGTTTCAAGTGATTCTTATGAATCTTATAATGACATAACTGTTTTAACTTCTAATTCAGCAATTTTTGATGGAACTTTATATTCCTCTGCTGAAGTTAGTGAAAGTTTTGATGATATAGTTTTTTATAAGACAAGAAATGCTTTGGTAAGTGATTCTAATGCATTTGAAACAATTCCATGTAAAAGTGATGCAACTAATCACAATGATGTAACTTATGGTAATACGACGATGACATGGAGTGCAACTTCTTATGGAAAAGTTGCTGTTGCAAGTGGTCCTGATCTTGGAGTTTGTCCGGTTGGCTATACTGCCTCAGTTGCAAAACCAACAAAAAAATGTGGAGCTTTTGGAATTTGGGAAGTTGGAGCTTTTAATCCTTGTTTGGCTGCAGGAAGTTAATTGGTTGTTAAAAAAATTTATTACTTGTAATCAAAGTTCTAGGTTAAAGTTGGTATTAATTCCCTAACACAATTTAATTTCTAATTCAAACTTTTATCTAGTGGTCTAAATTTAAATCTTAAACTCTTAAGATATTTTTCTTCTTCTCAGATTTTTGCCAAAATCCAAACAAAATTCCGCGACAATTTTTTATCTAAATTGACCTAATTTTAGTAAAATTTAGTTCTCAAAATTGCCTTAAATATTTTGCAGTTTTTTAAGAAATTTTAAGAAAAATACCTCTAAAGTTTGTCAGGTTTTGATACAATTTTTAAAACATCCACATGAACAAGTTGCAAAATTTTTTCATCCAAAATTCACTTTCAAATGTGGCGAGGTTTAGGCAAAAAAATTAACAAAATTTCTTAAAATATGACAGACGATATCAAAAAATACACGATCGAAGAACATAGACACAGATTCGCATGTTGGGCTGCGTCAAGAGCTGCTTCTGTAAGTAGCGTATGTCGTTTTAGGGTAGAAGAAGGGGTGAAAATTCTTGAGGGATGCGGTTTTAAACCAAATACTTTTGCATTACCAGAGTATGATAAATTTGATTACGAGCATGAAAAATGGTGTAATAAAGCGTGGAACTTAGTAAATAGCGATGAAGTTACGGATACAGAAAAGAAGGTTAAAGTTGCTGGAGAATTTACCTACGGAGTGGCTGCGAAACTAATCAACTGCTATCTTAAGGCGCGTTTTGTTTGCGGCAGCAATCCTGAAGATCTAAGAGTAAAAGCTATTCATCCTCCAATTGATTCATTGCTGTTAAAAGAGATGAAGAGTAAATTTCCTGATATAGAAGGTGTTAAAGATTTAAAGATTACTTGGTCAAATTTTGACGAAAACGATTATAAAAAAGCCATAACGGTTATTAGAAAAATTACTAAAGACGAGCCCTTGTGGAAGATAGAATATTACTGGCAAGGTTTTAGAGATAATGAAAAACAACAAAAGTAATCTCATTAATAACGCCAACATAAAACACGACGCCGGCGGAAAATCTCGTCCATTATGGCCAGCCGATTCTAAAATTAGTGCGATTTTTTCTGAGTGTCAGCAATACCGCTATCAACTTCGTGAAATTTGGGATGAAT
>CAZENB010000065.1:0-6450 GCA_964513555.1 uncultured Rhizobium sp.
CAGCTCGTATTAATAAGCTTAAAGAGTCAATGGAAAGATAGTGGACAGGCTCTAAGAACCGAAAAGAATAATCTTCTCAACATCTTTGCAGGTTTTTTGAATGGCTGCGACTATTTTATTCAGCTCTTCTTGTTTGTTTTGCGGTAGATGTTTTAGCGATTTTTTCATACGCAATATTATTAAATTCGGTTAATAATTTCACTTTTTACATACTCAAAAGCCTCATCAAAATTCCAGTTAGTTTTGCCAGGAATAAATGGAGTATTGTAAGGCGGGAATTGATGAGGTAACAGAACATTCATATCGAGCTGAAAGTCTTTGTTTAAGCGCTTCAATTCGAGGCTTTTTAAAAACAAATCTTTGGAAATTTTTAGCCCGCCGTGATCACAATATTTTTTGAAAATTTTTAAGCACTCATCAATGTTTGCTAAATGTTTACTGAAGACCATCCACAGATCGAACAAATCCCTGCCTTTACGCCTTTGATATAAGGCTCTTATCTTGGTTGCCATCAACTCTTCTAGCTGATTGACCGCAACGATGCTTTCGCCACTAAACCACTCTGATTCAAAGCCAAAAGCTGTGTTGTTGATATCCATTACTTGAAAATGCTCGGTGGTGTTAATTTCAATTTTCAGCTTCATCGGCAAGCCATTAACCGAGGTGTATTTATAAACCAATTTTGCTGATCTTTCAGTTAAAAGGCGATTTGGCTCACCGAGCCAATCAAGTGCAATTCTGATCGCATCTATTGTTTCGCCAATTGGTTGTGCTCTGGTTTGTACAAAATCCAAATCTTCACTATAGCGCGCTGAGGGTTTGAGGTAAATTTTATTAAGCGCCGTGCCGCCACGAAAAATCAGGCTGTCTCTGATTTTTTGATTTCCGTAAAGACTCACCAAAGCTCTATTGATGATCAAATCCTGCTCAACCATATCAAGGCTTTGCCAAGGAGCATTTTTTTGCCATTGTTCGATAAAATTTCTTGGGATCATAAGTCGCTTTCAATTGAGGTGTTTTCAACGATCATCCATTTTTTGCATCTTGAATAGCCTTTGATTGGAATTTCTGGAGCAAGAGCGACAAGTTTTTTGCCAGAAGATAAATATTCTTGTAATCCGTTTATAATGTTCTGCTTGTGTTCGAGATTTTCGGCATCAATTTTTTCCAAAATATATCCCAGTTTTTGCAGCCAAAATTTTTGATTAGAAATATTTGCCAGCTCGATCAATTTTTTGAGATCAATGGCTTGTATTAATTCTGATAAAACAGTTGCGATATGATTTAAACCGCCACTTCTGCTTGGATAAAGAAGCAAATCCATAGCGGTTAATTCCGGTGAGGAAATTTTTAAATAGCCGCTATCAACAGTGATTTCTTTTAGAGGGAGGTTGGCCAGAGATTTTTTATAAATTCCTTCAATACTGATCTGACCAAATTTTAAATTTTTGCGAATTTGTTTATCAGAAATTACTTGGAATGAATTTGGTTTTTGATGAGTTGCGCCGTGATACATTGCGGCACTGAGTAAGCCCACATAATAACTTACTCCTAAATGCTTCATTAAAATTGGAACTAACTCTTCAGCTGGTAAGCAACCTTGCAATTGATGTTCTGGCGGGATTATCACATAAAGCCCTTTTGCTGGGCTAATGATTTCACCATGTTTTTTTATGCGATGAATGGAGGCTAAAATACTGTTTTTTGAGATCTGTAAATCGCTTGCAGCCTTATCTACGGTAAAGGAAAGTTGCCCTGATTTTCTTAAGTCTTTTAAATATTCTGAGAATTTTGCCATAGTATAAAACTTACGGTAATAGTAATTATACGACTATGGTATCTCTTAAAAAGCATAGTGTCAATGTATCTCATAGTAATAATATTACTATAATCGTAATTTTACTATTATGAGACAACTATTAGCTAATTTTTCTTCATAACCTTATTAGCAAACATAGAAGTGGCCTGTTTCAAAGAACTATTCGCCAAATGTGCATAGCGTTGTGTTGTTCTGATATTTGAGTGACCAACTAACTTTCCGATCACTTCCAATCCTATTCCGTTACTTACCAAAACTGATGCAAAGGTGTGGCGTAAATCATGGATTGTAGCGTCTTTGATTCTCGCTTTTTTGCAAACTTCCAGCCAAAACCTTTTAATGTCTTTCTGATGGGTTTTGGTTTGAGTATTGTAAAACAAATACTGCTCGGTGCTGACAATTCTGTTGTCAGTGAATGTTGCCAACTTCTTCTCTGACACAATTTTTGTTTTCATTTTCTGCAAAATATCAACCGCTTCTTGGCTTAACGGAATGCGTGAAATTTTATTCTGCTTGGTAAGAAAAGCAGGCTTTGCCCATACTTCATCTTCAAAATCTTGCCAACGCGCAGATAGAACTTCTCCTTTTCTTGATCCGGTAAGTAAAATTAGCCTGATGATATTTGCACTCATCTGATTTGGCTCTGCATCCAAAGTTTTTGTTAATCTGCTAATCTCATCTTCTGACAAATATCTTTCGCGCTTATGCTCAGGAAATTTTTTAATTCCTTGAGTTGGATTTTTTTCTAAAATTTCCCAAGAAACGGCTGTGTTAAACATCACACGCATTATCTCTAATATTCTGTTTCCCATACGCGGCGTTTCAGAAAATGAGCGGTGAAAGTTTTCGATTTCCTTTTTTGTGATTGAGTCAATTTTTAGGTTTCCAAATTTCGGGACGATGTGCTTTTTAAAGAAGAATTCGCGATAATCTTTCATAGTTCTTGGGCGCAAAACTTTTTCTTTCGCCTTCAAAAAATCTTCAGATAGTTGCTTAACGGTTGGGGTGCTGTGAATTGCCTGCCTTTCATCTAGCGGATCATGGCCTTTAGTGATTTCACCTTTTACCTGAATTGCCATATCGCGCGCCGCAGAATATGACAATGCTGGATATCCGCCCAAAGTATATTTTCTTTCTCTGCCATTTATCACATAACGCAAAACGAATGATTTAGCATTATTATCGGTGATGCGAATTCCAAGACCGATTAAGCGATCATCCCAGTAAATTTTATGTTTACCTTTGGGCAGTGGAAGTGATTTAATGAATTTATCGTTTAGATTTGGCATGTTTATTTATGTTTTTCGTGTCCGTCTGGTGTCCGTCAAAAATCATAAATAGTTGCAATTTTTTATCAAGTATGAGTAATCAATTGCAATGGTAAGTAATCGTACCAATTCAGTAATATCAATACTTTAGGAGCTTTCAACCTTTTAAATTTTGACTTTACCGAAAATCAGCATTTTCTGCATGGCATGCAAGAGGTCACGAGTTCGACTCTCGTTAGCTCCACCATCCTCTTTTACAAAAAAAATTCTCCAGCTGTTTTTCTCCATTTTTCATCAGGGCTGCAAGCCCACAAGTGGCGGTATTCTATGAGGTTAACTTCTTTTTTACAAGAGGTCACGGAGCTCTCAATTTTTGGCAAAATTCTCCAAAATCTCGGCAAAATTTTCTCTCTTTCTCCAGACAAATGGTCACCGAAAAAAAATTACTCCTTCGGTAAATATTGGCTCCATGCGATTTGGTTCGCGAATTGTAAAACGCATAGGCAAGTGGATTTTTACAGGTTTTTGCGAACTTTTGTTCATTTTTACCTTATACGATTCTTAGAGAAGAATTTTTTACAAAAAAACTGTAAATTTTTACATCAATAATCTAAAATCAGCCCCTAAGATTATTAATAATTACATACCACTTAAATGAAAACAGATGGCGGTGCAAATGCTATAAGGGGATTTAACTATCAAAAAGCAGTAATAGCTCTTATTGCTGTTTTGAACTATAACAAAGATGGTTTTGAGTTTTTCTTAGAGAATCAGGATGATGTAGAAGTTTTCATCAATGACAGCCATACTTTTATCCAGATAAAATCAAATAAAAATTTAAGCATAAAGAGTTTGGTAAAGGCTGATAAGAAAACAAACCAATCTATTCTTGGTAAGAATTTGAGTAAGAATCCTTGTGGATCAAGACTTGGACGATATAAAGTTGTTACTCCAGATTTTTCAAAAAGTGATAAAAGTAACCTAGAAGAATCTGGTAATGGTCTTATTTTTGACACGATCTATAAATATTCCTACAGTCAAAGATTAGCTATCGCCGATAGCCTAAAGAATCAAGATTATGAACAGTCTGATTTAGATTCAAAACTTTCTAATAGTTATATATTCTTTTCTCCGTTTGGAGCTGATTTGAGAGATGCGGTTCGATCTATAAAAGGTACTATGTCAGATCATAACATAAGCGTGGATAACAACAAAGGGGATATCGCCATAAATGAGTTATTTACACAAATTGATAACAGGAGCGAAATTTCTCCTACGCAAGATATGCCCTACAATAATAAAAAAAAATTAACTGCTAGCGATCTAAAGCTAATATTCACTGTCTCTGGTCATGAGGATATCCAAGATGGTATTTGGAATGATATAAAATCAGATTTTAATTTGCTTACACAACACAAAATCGAAAGAGAACTTAAAAGAACCATTTTAATGCATAAAGCATTGAAGAATGATATGATTAGCAAGATTGGATCGTTTACTGCTGACTCGGATGCCAATAGTCTCGTAAAAGATTTATATGAAAAAGTAAAAACTTTTGAGGCTGATGAAAGTGTTTTATATGCACTGATAGTTGTGATAATTGCTGAAAGAATACAAGAGGAGTTGCTATGTTCTTAGAAAGAATCTCAATTTTTGATAATACTAACAAAAAGGCTAATTCTTTTGAATTTTCAAGAGGTACTAACCTCATTTGTTCCAAGAAAAATACTTCCGGAAAATCCTGCCTACTAAAATCAATTTACTATGCTCTAGGTCTTGATCTGCAAAAATTTCCTTCTGGCTGGAATTACAAAGATATGATTTTCAAGATTGACTATGAGCATAATGGTAAAAAAGGATATATATTAAGATTTGGAGATAATTTCTTAGTTGATGATAATCTTGGATACCTATCAAAAAAAGATTACTCAACTTGGCTATCCAATTTATTAAACATAAAAATCAAACTTCCTTTAAGACAAAAAGAAGAGATGCAGGATGTTTATATTTCCGCTCCACTATCTTTGTTTTATATAGATCAAGACACATCATGGAGCGGATCTCTGTATAAAAATACAGTCAATTTGCAGATGTATAAGTCTGGAAGCGTTCCTCTTAAAGTTTTTGAGTATATACTAAGAGTTAGCAACGATGATATAATTGAATTGGAAGAGAAAAAAACTTTGCTTAATGGCAAAAAAAATAAGCTTGATAACCAGTCAAATGTTCTTGGTGAATTAAACGACAATTTTTCACTTGATACTTTGCAAACCACTTTCGATGAGAGTATGGTGAAAGATGAAATTAATAAATATCTACAAATAGCAAATGATCTAGGTGGTAAAATAAAGAAATATAAAACAGATATTTATTCGAAGCACATAAAATTGGATGCTTTGCTTTTGGATATGCAAGAATTGGATCAAATACTTAATTATTTAAATAAATCTTACGATAGTATAAAGCACAAGTGCACTCAGTGTAATTCGCAATTAACAACCGAGCAATCTATTCAGAGAATGAAATTGGATGGCAATAAGGTTTCTGTCCAAGGATATAAAATTGATTTGGATAAAAAGATAAAAAAGCTACAAGAAGAAATTAAAGAAGAAGAAAACAAGAAGCTTAATTTAGAAGGTGAATACAAAAAATTACTTTTTATTGCTGAAACAAAGCAAGGTGAGTTAACTTTGGGTCAATATATTGAAGAAAAGGCAAAGGAAAATACAAAAAACATTTACCTTGATATAAGAGGGAAAATACTCATCGAAGTTAGTGACATTGAGGATAATATTAAGAAAATAAACAAAGAATTAAGGGAATTAAAAAAGACAATTAAAGACAAGAGAGATGAGATAAAAGACTATTTTGATAAATTTCTAACTGGACTCAAGATAAGCTTTCCAAAAGTGTCTTTAGATTATGATTTTTTAGAGTTTAAAGAAATAAATCATAGCGGCTCTATACAGAATGAGGTATTCTTATGTCTTTACATGGCCTATTCAAAAATTCTATTAAAATACTCTAATGTCGAACTTCCATTTGTTATGGACTCATTTATTAAGGATGAATTGGATGATATGAATATAGAAGAATCCTATAAGCTTATCGAAAATACTCTTCTATCTTCTGATAGACAAACCTTCTTTGCCATGCTTGAAGATAAGTCTGAATATATAAAAGGCTCTTATAATAAAATTTTATTGGATGGTGATAAGAAGCTATTAAGCGAAGATAAATTTGACGATTTAAAATCTGAATTTTCTATCATTTTGGACAAAGCTATTAATTCACTGGGATAATTTTTACTTAGAACCTGTCTACCATCTTTTAACAAGCAACCTCACAAATGCCAATTCAACC
>CAZENB010000066.1:0-1593 GCA_964513555.1 uncultured Rhizobium sp.
GTTTTGAATATGGTTATTCGCTATCAGCACCAAACTCTTTGACAATTTGGGAAGCGCAATTTGGTGATTTCGCCAACGGTGCACAAATTATTTTCGACCAATTTATTGCATCATCAGAAGTAAAATGGTTGCGTAAATCTGGACTTGTTATGTTGTTGCCGCACGGCTATGAAGGTCAAGGCCCAGAACACTCTTCAGCACGCTTGGAGCGTTATTTACAAGCTTGCGCTGACAACAATATCCGCGTTGTAAATATCACAAATCCAGCAAACTTCTTCCATGCTTTACGCCGTCAAGTAATTGGTAAAGATCGCAAACCTTTAGTTGTGATGTCACCAAAATCATTGCTTCGTCACAAATTGGCCACTTCAACTTTAGCAGAATTTTCTGACTTAACTTTCCGTCCATTAATTGAAGAAACTACGAAACTTGTTGCCGCAGACAAAGTACGTAAAGTTGTGCTTTGTACTGGTAAAGTTTACTTCGATTTGCTTGAAGCGCGCGAAGCTAAGAAAATTAACGATATAGCCCTAATTCGTCTTGAGCAACTTTATCCATTCCCAAGCAAAGAATTACAAACAGAATTAAAAAAATATAAAAATGCTGAAGTTATTTGGTGTCAAGAAGAACCAAAAAACATGGGAGCATGGAAATTTGTTGACGATCTAATCGAAAATACTTTGATTGAGATCAAACACAAATCAGATCGTCCAAAATATGTTGGAAGAATTGCTTGTGCATCACCTGCAACTGGATATGGTTCTTATCATGCTCGTGAGCAAAAAGCTTTAATTGAAGACGCTTTAAAATAATTTTTACTAACTTTAATAAAAAACTTATGACTATTGAAATTAAAGTTCCTGCATTAGGAGAATCGGTATCTGAAGCTGCAATTGCAAAGCTTCACAAAAAAGTTGGTGATTCTGTAAAAGCTGACGAATTGATTGTTGAACTTGAAACCGACAAAGTAACTTTAGAAGTTAATGCTCCTTCAAATGGAGTTATTTCTGATCTTAAAGTGAAAGAAGGTGACAATGTGAAAGTTGGTGATTTGATCGCTTTAATGTCGGCTGGTGGTGCCGCTGTTTCAGTTTCTGCTGCCTCAACTCCTTCAGCTCCAACTGTTGCTGCTGCAACACAAAATAATTCTGCTGCTGCTTTCTTATCTCCAGCACCAAAAAAATTGGCTACGGAAAACAATGTTGACACTTCAAAAATTTCTGGTTCTGGAAAAGATGGAAGAGTTACTAAAGGTGATGTTTTAGAAGCAATTTCTTCTACTTCAGCTTCTTCAAGTTCTACCACAACTCAAGCTGGTATAAAACCAACTGAAAGAGTTAGAATGTCTAAACTTCGTCAAAAAATTGCTGAAAGATTAAAAGAATCTCAAAACACTGCTGCAATTTTAACCACTTTCAACGAAGTTGACATGACTGAAGTTATGGCTCTTCGCGCTCAATATAAAGATATATTTGAGAAAAAACACGGTGCTAAATTGGGCTTCATGTCTTTCTTTGTCCGTGCTTGTGTTGCAGCTTTGAAAGAAATCCCAGCAGTTAACGCTGAAATTGACGGCACTGACATTATTTATAA
>CAZENB010000066.1:1603-6350 GCA_964513555.1 uncultured Rhizobium sp.
TATAAAAATTTCTACGACATCGGTGTTGCAGTTGGCTCACCTCACGGTCTTGTGGTTCCAGTTCTTCGTGATGCTGACCATTTAAACTTGGCTCAAATTGAAAAAGGAATTGCTGAGCTTGGAGTTAAAGCAAGAGATGGAAAATTAACCTTGCCTGACTTAGCTGGAGCGACCTTCACAATTTCAAATGGCGGTGTTTATGGTTCATTAATGTCAACTCCAATCATCAATCCTCCACAATCAGGAATTTTGGGAATGCACAAAATTCAAGAACGCCCAATGGTTGTAAATGGCGAAATTAAAATTCGTCCAATGATGTATTTGGCACTTTCTTACGACCACAGAATTATTGACGGTAAAGAGGCTGTAACTTTCTTAGTTCGTATTAAAGAATTGCTTGAAGATCCAAGAAGATTGGTTTTGGATTTATAAGACATTAAAATTTTTCTAACGAAAAATTTTATAGTTTTTAAGTTGTTTTAATCACTTAAGATGATTAACAAAATTGATTAAAGCCTCGTTTATCAATCTGATGAACGAGGCTTTTTTATTATACATTATAATCTTTAGTTAGTTTGTCATATTTAAAATTGACAATAAAATTTAGAAAATAGTATGATCGCTTTATTTTTAAAAGGTTTCATCATTGGTCTTTCAATTGCTATGCCAATTGGACCAATTTCAATGTTTTTAATAAGAAACACATTGGAAAGAGGCTTTAAATTTGGCTTTGCAGTTGGATTTGGAGCTGCATTTATTGAAGGAATTTACAGTTTTATTGCTGCAAGCGGTTTTGTAATAATTGCAAGATTTTTGGATAGCTACTTACTTCAAATAAAAGTTGTTTCGGCGCTATTACTTATATTGCTTGGATTCTTTGAAATTTATAGCTCAAAAAGAAGTTCTAATAAAGAAATTCCTATAAGGGAAACTAGCTTCTTAAAAACTGTTATTTTTGTTTCACTTTTTACAGCAGCTAATCCATTAACAATTGTATTTTTTACAGGTGTATTCGCCACCATTAGTTCTACTAATTTCAATTTTTTTGGTGCAGTTTTGATATCTTTAGGAGCATTTCTTGGTTCTTTATTGTGGACGACTGTTTTATCCAAAATAGTTACAAAAATGCGTCATAAACTATCAATAAAGTGGATAATAATAATCAGAATTATTTCTGGAATTATAATTTCTTTATTTGGGTTTTATGGAATTATTAAAAGTGTAGTATTTGTTGGTAATTAAAAATTACATTTACAGAAATTTTTAGATAGACTTCAAATATAACTTAAGACATCATATTTTGTTTTGGTTTATCAGGCAAAATAGGCTCAACTTTGGCAACGGTAACTCCATTTTGAGGTACATTAACTTCTGTCTGTGATCCTTGTATTACCTGCGTTTTTGAAAATTTATCTTCTTGTTTTGACTGCTGTTTTTCAGATTCCATCTCTTTAATTTTTTTCTGAGCGTCTTCTAACTGACTTTTGAGAACTTGAATTTGTGCATAACCATCTCTATCATCTTGTGCTTGAGCACGATTTAAATCTTTTCTCAAACTAGTGGTTACTGAAGGTGAAACCCTGTGACCAGTGAAAAAATATAATAATGGTAAACGACTAAAATACATATAATTAAACAAAGAATTTGGTACTTTTGACAACAAAGTTTTGCCATGAGGAGTTCCATATATCATAGCTGCAGCGCATTTTCTAGGATTATTGACTTGTTGATCAGTTGTCATTGTAGGATTGCTATGAACTAGTAACTTAGTACTTAGATAATCTTTTAAAACCTCTCTTTTCTCCTGTATATCACCACCACAGCTATAAGTTAGAGCACTGCTTCTAAATGGCCACAAACCTGTTTTCTTCAAATCAATCATTTCCATTGATCCATCAGCGCATGCTTTGTAAAGAGTTTTTGGTACAATTTTTACCTTATGGGTTTCTTTATCATGAATTACACCAATATGAAAATTTTTCCCTATTGCAACATAGTGAACCCTTTTGCAATTACCATTAAAAGCAACTTCAACAAAATTAGAGTCATCTTTATGTCGCCACTCATGAATAGTGTCAACAGCTTTTATATTTTCAACTTCAGAACGATTGATCATGTCTCTTAATGCATGGCCGGAAAAAAGTCTAACAATACCATAGCCAAATTTTCTAAAAATTTGACTTTTTTGTTCTGAATTTAATCCACTTTCTGCCATAACTTAAATTATTAATTAATCTTAATAAGAGACACTAATGCACATCATAGTAAAAACTCTTATTTTATTATTTCAATTATTTTATTATTTCAATTATTTTATGTATTAATTTTGCTCTCTGAGAACCCTTGCGCCAATAAAGCCCTATTGTTCTTTTTATAGCATTTTCAATTTCAACATAAATAATTTTATCATCTTTCTTTATGGCAATTTCTGGCATTAAAGTAATTCCCAAACCATTTGCGACCATTTGTCTTAAAGTTTCCAAACTTGTAGCACGAAAATCTTGTTTTTCAAAGCTACCCAACATTGAACATGCTTCCAAAGCCTGATTTCTTAAGCAATGCCCCTCTTCAAGAAGCATCATTTCTACACCTTTAAGTTCTTTATTACTAACTTTTTTCTTTTTTGCTAAAATATGATTATTAGGCAGTGCCAATAAAAATTCTTCACTAAAAATTTTTACTCCTTCTAAATCGTTTTCATTTAATGGCATTGCAATAAATGCTGCGTCAAGATCACCATTTTTTAATTTTTGCAATAAAATTTCCGTTTTTTCTTCAACTAAAAATATTTTGAGATCTGGAAAATTTTTGGAAATTGTGCCGACAATTTTTGGAAAATAATAAGAAGCCAAAGTTGGGAAAGCTCCAATTCTGAAATCTCCGCTGAAAGGATCTTTGAAATTCTTAGCAATATTTTTTATTTCCTCAGATTCGCGCAAAATAAGTTCTGCTTTTTTTAAAATTTCTTTTCCAGCTTTAGTGATCAAAAAATTCTTATTTAATCTTTCAAAAATCTGCACTCCCAATTCATCTTCTAATTTCTTTATTTGCATACTTAAAGTTGGCTGGCTCACAAAGACTTTTCTTGCTGCTTCATTAAAATTCTGCTCTTTTGCAACAGCAACAATATATTTTAGATCTCTAATATTCATAGACAAAACTTATTAAGTTTATAAAAATAATCAATTTTTCTTATTAAAATATCTTACTAAATTTCGCAACCAAGATTTGAATAAAAAATTTCAAATCTACTTTAATAACTTTTTATAGGAAAAAATATGTTAGGAATAAAAGATAAATTTCCGCAATTTAGTGGTAAAGCAGTTGTAAGTAACGACATTAACAATGCTTTTGTTGATATTAGTAACGAGACTTATAAAGGAAAATGGCTAGTTATGTTTTTTTGGCCAAAAGATTTCACTTTTGTTTGTCCAACTGAAATTGCCGAATTTTGTAAACTAAATGAACAATTCAAAGATCGTGATGCGCAAATAATTGGAGCAAGCACCGATTCTGAATTTGTACACTTAGCTTGGAGAAATCAAAAAGAAGAATTAAAGAATCTTCCTTTTCCAATGTTTGCTGACGTTAAGCGTGACTTAACTTGGTCCCTTGGAATTCTTGATAAAGACGAAGGTGTGGCGCAAAGAGCAACATACATTATTGATCCAGAAGGAATAATTAGATTCGCTTATGTAACCGATTTGAATGTAGGAAGAAATCCATCTGAAGTTTTAAGAGTGTTAGATGCTCTTCAAACTGATGAACTTTGCCCATGTAACTGGAAAAAAGGAGATGAAGTAATAAAAGTTTAATAACTTTTATATTAAACTAACAAACCGTCATTCTGAGCAAAGCTCAGAATGAAAAAAATAAAAAAAGGATAAAATATGCAAAACTTAGAAGAATTAAAATCAAACATCCCAGATTACGCCAAAGACGTAAAAATCAATCTTAGCACTTTAATTAATCCAGAAAACCAAATACTTAGAACCAAACAAGTTTATGGATCAGCTTTAGCGTCAGCTTACGCTACAAAAGAGAAAAACTTGATTAAAGTTATAGAAAATGAAGTGCAAAATATTTTATCAGATATTGAAATACAAGCTACGAAAACTGCTGCATCTTTAATGGCCATGAATAACATTTATTACCGCTTTTTGCATATCTTTGATGATAAAGAATATTCACAAATGCCGGCAGGACTAAGAATGAGAGGAATTATGGATCACGGAATTGAAAAAATTGATTTCGAAGTTTTTTCTCTTGCAGTATCAATAATTAATGGCTGCGGAATGTGTATTGACGCTCATGCTAATCAACTGATAAAACATGGAATGTCAAAAACTCAAGTACAAATGACGGCAAAAATTGCTGCGGTCATTAACTCGGCAGCTCAAGTTTTAACAATTCAAAACTGAAAACTATCAATGAAAAATCACAAAACTTTAGAAAATTTAGAAGTAACTTTAGCAACTTCTTATGCTTTAGCTCTTAAAACTCAGAATTATCATTGGAACGTTATTGGAGCTAATTTCAAACCTTTACACGAAATGTTTGGTTCTCAATATGAAGAAATTTTTGATGCAATTGACGAAATTGCAGAAAGAATCAGAACTTTAGGAAGCAAAGTTGAAGGTACTTTTGAAAACTTTTCCAAAGTTTCTTTAATAAAAAGCGGCGACAAAAACCTAAACAACCATTCTATGATAAAAGATTTGATTGCTGGTCACGAAACTCTTATCAA
>CAZENB010000067.1:0-6220 GCA_964513555.1 uncultured Rhizobium sp.
GTTTAGTTGGAATTAATTAAGAGTATAGATTTATGTTTTGGTATAAACATCAAATATTACCAAAAGCTACGAATCAAAACGCAGAAAAAAACTAAACAAAAAATTCTTAAGAAAATTTTCAATAAGGTTTTTTTCTGTTAAATTTCTAAAAAATTAGATTTGCAACAGCGCCATTTGAGTTACAAAATAAAATGATCGTTACTGATTAATTTAGAAGGGAGTTTTTGTTTAAAAAAGGGGTACAGTTCAATTATTCTAACAACCCAACAATTGAGAATTTAATTTACAATAATCTGCCTAATATCGTTAAAAGTTGTAAATAGCATTAAAGTTAGGACAATACTAAGACCAATCTGATATCCAATCTGTTGAGCCTTCTGAGGCAAAGGTTTCCCTCTTAGCATTTCAATAAAATAATAAAATAAGTGACCTCCATCAAGAACTGGAACAGGCAATAAATTCATAACACCTAAATTTACAGAAATCATAGCAACAAACCACAAAATAGCTATAATTCCCATTTCGACTGTTTTGCCACTATATTTAGCAATTTTTATTGGACCTCCCAGTTCTTCCACACTTCTTTTACCACTAATTAATTCTCCAATTGCTTTTAAAATTGCAATCGAAACACGATAAGTCTCTTTATTAGCTTCAACAAAACTTTGTCCTAGATTGATTTTTTTACTAGTAATTTCTTTAGCACCAACACCAAGCATTCCAACTTTCACTTCATCACCAAAAATATCTTTAGTTATTTGTGATTTTGGTGTTGCAGTAACATTAATTTGTTGTCCTTGTCTTATAATTTGCAAATTGAGTGGCTTTTCTGCACTCTGAGAAACAATAACTCTTATATCTTCAAAATCTTCAACTGCTACATCATTTATTGTGACTATTTTATCATCTGTTTGAAGACCAGCTTGATAAGCAGCACTATCTTTAGTAATTTCTCCAATTACTGGAGGAATTACATTTACACCATTAATATTAAATAAAATTGTGAAAATAAAGATTGCTAAAATAAAGTTTGCAACTGGTCCAGCTAAAACAATTGCAATACGCTTATAAACATTTTTAAAGATAAAAGATTTTGCCTTTTCTTCATCTGTCATGTTTCTTGCACCTTCAACATCAGGTATCGACATACCATTTCTATCACCATACATTTTAACATATCCACCCAAAGGAATTAGACAAAATTTCCAACGCGTTCCTTTTTTATCATTAAAACCACATATTTCTTTACCAAAACCAATTGAAAACTCATCAATTTTTACTCCACAAAGTCTTGCCACATAAAAGTGGCCAAATTCATGAATAAAAACAATTAATGAAATTAATATGATGAAAGAAAAAAAATTTTGTAAAAATAACTCTAATAATGGCATTTTTTTATAAATTAAATTTTTAAAGCCAAAGCTCTTGCTTTTGCGTCAAACTCCAAAATATCTTCGACAGAATTTACTTCAAAATGTTCTATTTTATTTAAGACTTCTTCAACTATTTCAGTAATCTGTTTAAAAGAAATTTCTTCTTTTAAGAATTTCTCAACTGCAATTTCATTAGCAGCATTTAAAACTGCTGGAGCAGATTTATCAATTTCTAAAACTTCACGACAAATCTTTACGCTTGGAAATTTCTTTTCATCAGGAATAAAAAAACTCAGATTCTGTAACTTTATTAAATCTAAACCCTCATGTTTAATTTTCATTCTTTTTGGATAAGCTAATGCATATGAAATTGGAACTCGCATATCCGGATTGCTAAGCATTGCTAAATTTGAGCCATCTTTATATTCAACCATACCATGAATTATAGATTGAGGATGAACCAATATTTTAATTTGATCCTTAGAAACTGGAAAAAGATGAAAAGCCTCAATCATTTCCAAACCTTTATTCATCATTGTTGCCGAATCTATTGAAACTTTAGCACCCATACTCCAATTTGGATGCTTTAAAGCTTCAACAACTGTAATTTTTGTAAAATCCTTATCTGAGTTAAAAAAAGGCCCTCCAGAAGCTGTCAAAGTTATAGAGCTTATCTGTTGCAAATTATCGTTTTCAAAAATTTGGAAAATTGCATTATGCTCGGAATCAATAGGAAGAATTTTTGCACCACTTTTCTTTGCAGCTTCAATTAGAAACCTTCCTGCACAAACCAAAGATTCTTTATTTGCTAATGCAATATTTGAACCAACTTTAATTGCTTCTAAAGTTGGCATCATTCCTGCTGCTCCTGTAATTGCAGATACTAACAAATCGCACTTAATTTTCGCAACTTCTAATATAGAACTTTTACCACACAAAACTTCACAATTCTGTAAATTTCTTAATTCGTTTTTTAGTTCTAAAAAGTGATCTTCATTTTCAATTACAACAAAGTTTGGTTTCAGAAACAAAGCTTGGCTTATGAGAACTTTAACATCATTTCTTGCAACTAAAGCTATAACTTCAAATTTTTCTGGCGCATTTTTTACAACTTCAATTGTATTTTTACCAATTGATCCTGTACAACCAAAAATTGATATTCTTTTTTTAATCATTATTTTTTTGACCTTGAAAGTCTCCCAGTTTTCTTTGTATTTTTAGCACTTTTTTGTTCAGAAATATTATATTTGATTGCTTCACTTGCAATTAAAGCTTCCAGTCCCAAAGCCTTATCTTGAGTTTTATCTAATATGAATGAAATTTCAGGAACAACCCTTAAAACAATTCTTTTTGCAAGTTCATAACGAAAATGCGGAGCCATTTCGTTCAATTTATCAACAATCTTACCATGAATTTGATCATTACCAAAAATATCAATATAAATCTTAACATTTTTTGTATCAGGACTAACGTCAGCTTCAAGTATTGTAATATAACTTCCGGGAACAGTTAAAATATCATCACGCAGAAATATCTCTGACATAGTTCTTTTGATATTTTCTCCTATTTGCAATTGTCTTTGGCTTTTCATTTTAATAACTTTTATATTGATGAGTTCCGCGCATTACAATATCAAATGTGCACAGTTTGATTGACTTTGGATTTAGTATATCAGAATTAGAAACTTTTGCTGTCAACATTCTTTTTTCTTCTTCGTTATAAGCTAAATACTGATAATCAGTTGGATTATAAGGGTGGTCTTCAAAATACATTTCGGTTTCTATTTTTCCAAACTTTTCATGATAAACATTAATATTAATGTGTGGAGCTCTTCCAGGATTTGCACCAGGTAAAATTGTAATAAAATGATAATTTCCTAAATTATCTGTAATTGTTCTTCCAGACATACTAAAATACTTATCAATATACTCACTATCTTTTTCAAGTAACGAATGATATTTGCCAGCAGCATTAGTTTGCCAAATTTCAATTACTGCACCAGAAATTGGAACCCCAAAAGAATCAGTTACAGTTCCTTGTAAAAAAATAACTTCACCAACTGCTCGATAAAAAGCACCTACTTTCTTAACTAAATTGTTGCTTGTAGCAAAGTTATCTGGCATTGATATATCAGCAGCAAAAAATCTTGAGGGGGTTGGTGTTTTTGGAGAAAAAATTGTTAAAGGAACTTCTTTTACTTCTTGAGCACTCTTAACTTCTTGCCCAAAAACACTGACAGCGAAAGAAAAGAAACAGATAAAATGTAACAAGATTTTAATCATAGTCAGGTTTTTTTAACTAAACTTTTGGTAAAGTAACACCAACCTGCCCCATGTACTTACCATTTCTTTTATCATAAGAAACATCACAAGGTTGATCTCCTTTAAAAAACAAAAACTGACAAGCTCCTTCAAAAGCATAAATTTTTGCAGGAAGTGGAGTTGTGTTTGAAAATTCTAAAGTTACATGACCTTCCCAACCAGGCTCAAGAGGAGTAACGTTAACAATAATTCCGCATCTAGCATAAGTTGATTTACCTACACAAACTACTAAAACATCTTTTGGAATTTTGAAATATTCAACAGTTCTAGCCAAAGCAAAGCTATTTGGTGGAATAACACAAACATCTGTTGTACGATTCACAAAGCTTGCATCAGAGAAATTTTTTGGATCAACAATAGCAGAATCAATATTCGTAAAAATCTTAAACTCGTTTGAAACCCTTGCATCGTAACCATAAGAGGAGTTACCGTAAGAAATAATTTTTTCTCCTTTGTCATCAAACTTAATTTGTTTTTCAACAAAAGGTTTAATCATTTTTTCTTCAATAGCCAGTTTAGCAATTGATTTATCAGACAAAATAGTCATTTTTATTTTTTAATTAAAAGTTGCTTGCGTGTAAGAAAGACGCAGTTTATAAACGATAAATCTCAATTGCAATTTAAAAAATAGCATAGTTAATTCTTTATCTAAATAAAAAAGAAGATAATTGAAGAATAGAAACATAAAAAATAGATTACCAAATGCATGATATAAGCTACTTAAGAGACATATTAATACTACTTTTTGCCTCTGTTCTGATCGTCATCATTTTTAAGCAATTTGGTCTTAGCCCTGCTCTAGGTTATCTTGTTTCAGGAGCGGCAATTGGACCTTTTGGATTTGGAGTATTAACAAGCGCAGAAACAACAAAATCAATTGCTGAACTTGGTATCGTGTTTTTGCTTTTTGCAATTGGTCTAGAACTTACTTTTGGCAGGCTGATGGCAATGCGAAAATATGTTCTAGGATTTGGAAGTTTACAAGTAATTCTTACTTCAGCTTTAATATCATATATTTGTTATGAATTTTTTGGGCTTCATGCAGAAAGCGCAATAATAATTGGAAGTGCTTTATCACTGTCATCAACAGCAATTGTTTTACAAGTAATAAACGAAAATGGTGAGGAATCTACAAGAGTTGGCCGCTTATCTTTTTCAATATTACTAATGCAAGATTTAGCAGTAATTCCAATTTTGGTTTTACTTCCTGTTCTTTCAAAAAGCGATATTGAAATTCTTCCAGCTTTGGGAACTGCATTTGGTGATGCAATTATTGCAATGGCAATAATCTTTGCAACAGGTCGCTTACTACTACGTCCAATTTATAGAATTATAGCTTCAACCAAAAGCGATGTTTTATTTTTAAGCTTTACTCTAATAGTAATTTTAGGAGCAGCTTACTTAAGTAACTATATGGGTCTTTCATTTGCTTTAGGTGCTTTCGTTGCAGGATTAATGGTTGCAGAAACAGAATATAAATATCGTGTTGAAGAAGAAATTTTATCACTAAAATCTCTTTTAATGGGTTTGTTTTTCATGACAATTGGTATGTCATTTGATTTTGATTTACTACTGAAAAGCTTTCCTATGATAATTGCTGCATCAATTGCTTTAATAATTATAAAAGCATCAATAATTATTTCTTTGTGTAAACTTTTCAGATTTCCTCTAGCTCCTTCAATTCACGCTGGTTTGCTTTTATCTCAAGGTGGTGAATTCGCTTTTGTAGTTTTTGTTATGGCTGTTCAACAAAGATTTATGGAGCCTGATTTATCACAATTTTTAATGACAGTTGTAACTTTTACGATGGCACTTACCCCTTTACTTGCAAGCGTTGGACGCAAAATTAAAAGCCAGCTATATGTTAAAGCAGTACTACATGACAATAAAATAAAAAGAGAGATTGGCGATATTTCAAAACATACAATAATTGTTGGTTTCACAAAAGTAGGAAGAATTGTTTCATATATTTTACGCAAAAGAGGAATTAATTACTTAATTATTGATAACAATCATCGTGTTGTACGTTTAGAAAAAAGTAATGGATATAACATTTATTATGGCGATCCAATGAATATCGATATTTTAAAACATATAGGTACTGAAAGAGCTGAATCTGTAATTGTTGCAATGGATGATGAAATTGCCTGCATTAAAATTACTCGTTTCATTCATGAAAATTTCCCTAATGTCTCAATAATTTCCAAATCAGAAAACTTCAACAATGCAGAAAGATTCAGAAGGGTTGGAGCAAATATGGTTGTATCAAAAAATCTTGAAACTGGTTTACAATTAAGCAAAGCAGCAATGCTTTCAGCTGGAATCAATAGCAATGAAATTGATAGTACAATTGATGCTTTTCGTGATATTCATTCAGAAATTATTCGTGATATTATTATGCATAGTGACATAGAAGGAGGGGTATATTTAGCAGATGAAAATGAAGGAAAGCAAGAAAACGAAGAGGAGAAAGTAATATAATTAGATATGGTCGGGGCGGAGAGATTCGAACTCCCGACCCTCTGG
>CAZENB010000068.1:0-5957 GCA_964513555.1 uncultured Rhizobium sp.
GGCAGTTTTTTCAATTTGCTGATTCAAGAGAGCCAGAAATTGCTGGCATTGGCGCTGGTCTTATTGGGTCAGTATTTGTGATGCTAATTTTCTTGAGTTTTGCTTTCCCAGTTGGAGTTATGTGCGCTTTTTACTTGGAAGAATTTGCACCAAAAAACCGTATAACTGATATAATTGAAATTAGTATTAATAACCTAGCCGCAATCCCTTCTATTATTTACGGGCTTCTTGGTTTAACAGTTTATCTACAATTTTTTCACTTACCTCGTTCTTCAAGTTTAGTTGGTGGTATGACATTGTTTATGCTAGTGCTTCCAGTTATAATTATTGCCACACGAAAT
Source organism: uncultured Rhizobium sp. (assembly GCA_964513555.1). Classification (GTDB taxonomy): domain Bacteria; phylum Pseudomonadota; class Alphaproteobacteria; order Rickettsiales; family UBA1997; genus UBA2645. Next base: position 342 of record CAZENB010000068.1, read on the forward strand.
ACAATTCGTTCAATTCCGAACACAATTCGTGATGCTGCAATTGGTCTTGGAGCTTCAAAAGTTCAAATTGTTTTGCATCATTTATTACCGCTTTCAATTCCAGGAATTATGACTGGAACAATATTGGCAATTTCTCGTGCTCTTGGTGAAACTGCTCCACTCCTTATGATTGGAATGATTGCATTTATTGCCGATATTCCACAAAGCTTTTTAGATCCAACTACAGTTTTACCAGTTCAAATTTATCTATGGTCCGACAGCCCAGAAGTTGGTTTTGCTGAAAAAACCTCAGCTGCAATTTTAGTACTTTTAGCAATGCTAATTTTATTCAACTTAATTGCTGTTATTTTACGAAAAAAATTCGAGAAGAAATGGTAACAGCCACAAAACTAGTTGGAATTTTAAACATTACTCCTGATTCTTTTTCTGACGGCGGAAAGTTTAATTCAAAAGAATCAGCTATTAAACACCTTGAAAACATGTTGATAAATGGCGCTGATGTGATTGATATTGGTGCTGAATCAACACGCCCAGGACACATAAAAATTACAGCAGAAGAAGAATGGAAAAGACTGGAAAACATTTTGCCAGAACTTATTTTTACAATTAAAAAATTTAATCAAAAATTTAACAAAGAAGTAAAAAGCAGTATTGATAGCAGAAATTTTTCTACCGCTAAAAAATCTTATGAATCCGGAATTGATGTTATAAACGATGTTGATGGATTGCGCGACGAAAAGATGGTTGATTTTATTGCTTCACGTAATGCAACTACAATTTTAATGCATTGCGAACCTGTTCCAAGCATTGATGGAGCAATTATTAACAAAAATGTTAATTTAACTTCAGAAATTATAAATTGGGCAAAAAATAAAATTTCTTATCTTGAAAAAAAAGGAGTGAAGAAATCACAATTAATTTTTGATTTAGGAATTGGGTTTAACAAAGATGCGATGCAGTCTATTAGAATTCTAAAAAATATTGATGAATATAGAGCTTTAAAACTTCCTTTATATATAGGTCATTCAAGAAAAAGTTTTTTAAAAGCAATTAATTTTAGAGAATTCGGAGAATTAAATGTTGATGAAAAAACTCTTATCATTTCAAAATATTTGATCAAAAAAAATATTGAATTTCTAAGAATTCATGATGTTGCTAGCCATAGAAAAATATTGCAAAATTTTCATCAATAAAAAATATTTAATTTTTTCTTGCTCTATCAAAAGCATTACGCAGTTTCTGCTCTGAAATTCCCAACTTAGAGGCCGCTAAAGAAAAGTTTGGTGGTGGCGGTCCCATAGCTCTTCTTAAATCTTCAACACTTAAGTCCAATTCTTGCGCAACTTTCTCTAAAACTTGACGATGATTACTTGGCATAGAATTATTAATCTGCTTCTCAATATTACTCTGACTAGTGCTATCTTGAAAAGAATTCCAAGGTCCATCTTGACGAGAATTTAAAGATTTTTGACCATTATTAACCACACCCTTAAAACACCCTAAGGTATAAGGGTACTCCATCGTTAAGTGATAATGATAGATTTCTTGAGGCACTCCATTCCAAAAAACCACATGACTATGTCCATGGCAAGCATCCAAATCTTTATTTGATAAAGACTTACCACCCTCACCATACTGACCATAAATTCCAAAACCATCTAAAGCATAACCAACTAAGTCACTATGTTTCTTTTCTTTACCACTGTTATCTTTCATACAAGGACTTAGATTATGATAATGATAAGCTCCTTGCATTTCTGGATGTCCATTACAAGAATCTTGAATTTCATGAGCCGCTGCATCTCTACCTTCGCCATCAAGTCCATTAAATATTGCCACTCCTGTAAGAGCAATTCCAATTAAACCCATAGGTAAACAACTCGGATTGTCTGCTAATTTTGGCATAATTGGAAGATTTAGAACTATATTTTGCTTATATATTGAATTTGGATTTCTATCATAGTAGTAGGCTGGGTCAATTCTTTGAATTGGAAAAATTCCAGTATTGTGATCTGGTAAATCATTTGAAGTTACAACTCTTTTATCTACTTGATTAATTATTTTAAAATAGTGCTCTGGCCAAGCAACGCTTCCTTGAACTTTTGGCTTAGAATCAGGATACCATTTATCACCCACAATCCAATCTCCAACCCTTTGAGCACCCCCTAAACCACCAAATTTTGTTTGGCAAGAATATATATAATTCACTTTGGGATAAGTTGATATATACCCATCTCCAAGAGGTAAAGGATTTTTATGACCAAATGAAAGGGAAATAAAGAGAAAATAAAAAGCCAGAAAACCAATAAATTTTTGCATAAAAAATAAAAAACTATTTAACAAACTCTTGTAATAAGTCACCATTATTATTATATCAATCCTAAATTTGATTTAAAATTTTTTTAATAAAATTTAATAATTTTCGCAATTTTAAAACTTTAAAATATTATATGAGCAAAGTAATTGGTATTGACTTAGGAACAACAAATTCCTGCGTTGCATTTATGGACGGGAAAAATCCGAAGGTAATTGAAAACTCTGAAGGAGCAAGAACAACGCCTTCAATCGTTGGTTTTTTGGCAAATGGAGAAAGAGTTGTTGGCGCCTCTGCAAAAAGACAAGGCGTTACCAATCCAAAAAACACAATTTTTGGCATTAAAAGATTGATTGGAAGAAGATATGACGATCCTCTTACTAAAAAAGATAAAGAACTTGTACCTTATGAAATTGTTTCTTCAGGAAATGGTGACGCTTGGGTTGACGTGAAAGGCGAAAAATTCTCTCCGAGCCAAATTTCTGCTTTCACTTTGATGAAAATGAAAGAGACAGCTGAAAGCTTTTTGGGTGAAAAAGTTGATAAAGCCGTAATTACAGTTCCTGCTTACTTCAACGACTCACAAAGACAAGCAACAAAAGATGCTGGTAAAATTGCTGGTTTAGAAGTTTTAAGAATAATCAATGAACCAACTGCTGCTGCTCTTGCTTATGGTTTGGACAAAAAAGGCAATCAAACAATTGTAGTTTATGATTTGGGTGGTGGAACTTTTGACGTATCAGTTTTAGAAATTGGTGATGGAGTTTTTGAAGTTAAAGCAACAAACGGCGATACTTTCTTGGGCGGTGAAGATTTTGACATGAGAATTTTGGAATTCTTAACTTCTGAATTCAAAAAAGATAACGCAATTGATTTAACTAAAGATCCTCTTGCATTACAACGTTTGAAAGAAGCTGCTGAAAAAGCAAAAATTGAACTTTCTTCAACTCAAGAAACTGAAATTAACCTACCTTACATCACGGCTGATGCAAGCGGTCCTAAACACTTAAATGTTAAATTAACTCGTGCTAAGCTTGAACAATTGGTTGACGACTTAATTTCACGCACAATTAAACCTTGTGAAAATGCTTTAAAAGACGCTGGACTTTCAGCTTCAGAAATTCATGAAGTGATCTTGGTTGGTGGAATGACGCGTATGCCAAAAGTTGTTGAAACTGTGAAAAAGTTTTTCGGCAAAGAACCAAGCAAAGGTGTTAACCCTGACGAAGTTGTGGCAATTGGTGCTGCAATTCAAGCTGCAGTATTACAAGGTGATGTGAAAGATGTATTACTTTTAGACGTAACTCCACTTTCACTTGGAATTGAAACTGCTGGTGGTGTTTTCACTCGCTTAATTGATCGAAACACAACAATTCCAACTAACAAAAGCCAAGTGTTTTCAACTGCTGCTGACAATCAAACCGCAGTTACAATTAAAGTTTTCCAAGGCGAGCGCGACATTGCAGTTCACAACAAACTTTTAGGCGAATTTAACTTAGAAGGAATTGCACCTGCTCCACGTGGATTGCCACAAATTGAAGTTTCTTTTGACATTGACGCTAACGGCGTGGTGAAAGTTTCGGCAAAAGATAAAGCAACAAATAAAGAACAAGAAATCAGAATTCAATCATCGGGTGGTTTATCTGACGCTGAAATTGAAAAAATGATTAAAGACGCTGAAGCCAACGCATCAGCTGATAAAGCTAAAAAAGAATTTGTTGAAGCTAAAAACCAAGCTGATTCTGCAGTTTACGAAACTGAAAAAAGCTTGAAAGAACATGGCGACAAGCTTGATTCTTCAACCAAATCAGCAGTTGAAGCTGAAATTCAAAAAGTAAAAGACGCAGTTGCCAAAGAAAACGCTGATGCTGCTGAAATTAAAGCTGCAACAGAAAGCTTGATGCAACAAGCGATGAAAGTTGGTGAAGCAATTTACAAAGCTGGTCAAGCTGGTGGAAATGCTGCTGGTGCTTCTGCTGGTGCTGCTGATACTTCATCTAACGCAGAAAACAAAGCTTCTGAAAAAGTTGTTGATGCTGAATATGAAGAAGTAAAAGACGAAGATAAGAAGTAGGTTGGTAAGTTGGGAATGAAAAGTTGGACGGGGTTTGAAAACCCCGTCCAGCGCAAGAAAAAAACTCCTAACTGATAAAAGCATCCATTTAAACACCAAAATAAAACTCGATACAATGCTCATAAATAATATTCAAAGTAATATAAAACTTAGAAGCCAGTATAGAAATCTCAGACATAAACTTTGGAAGAAAGCAAGTAATGACGAACAAGAGTTAAATAAATGTAATTTAATTAAAAATAAAATCCTTGAACTAGAATCAAATAACTCAAGGAAGTTTTACAGGTATAAAAGTTTCTATGATTGGGATAATGAAAGGTTTCTAAGTGAAATAGATTGTTTAAGAAATAAAAAACTAACCTTAATATCTCCTTCTCTTTTTAATGATCCTTACGATTGCAGATTTCCAATTAAACTTATGTCAGATACTGCAAAAATAATGTCTTCAGATCCTGTTTGGAAATTCTTTAGAGAAAAAGAGACAAAGAAAATTTTTAAAGAATCCGGCTTTAGTAATAAAGATGCAAAAAAGAAAGCAAAGGAATTTACTGAATTATCATTGAAAAAATCTAGAGCCACATATTATTGTCGCAATAGAGTTGAGGAGATACGCAAAAAAATCCCTATAGTATGTTTTTCCACTAGACCTGATGATATGTATTTCTGGAGTCATTATGGGGGAAACCATAGAGGTTTTTGCATTGAATATACTTTTAATGAAAAACTTTTTAATGAATATCTTCATCCAGTAGAATATACAGAAAGCTGGCCTAGTGATTTTGATAAGAATACCAAAGGAGCGAATATTTCTATCATTTTGGTAAAATCATTGGATTGGCTTCAAGAGCTTGAATGGAGAATGTCTTTTGGATATGATGGGAATAACAAGGAAATAATGAAAATGCCTTATCCTGAAGGTTTATCTGTGTCTGCTGTATATTTTGGTTTGGATTTCCACAACTCAAGAAACCAAAAAGATAGAGACTCCCTAATTAAATCTTTTGATGGAGTAGATCAATTCAATATTTCTCTTGATAATGCTTCTTATAAACTAAGATCTATTAAAAAATAATAATTACTTCGCAAGATCTTGTTAGAAGAAATAGTCTAACAAAATTCCAATTATCGTAACCGAAATAATCACCAAATTCTCCCGTCACTTCGGAGCGAGCATGCGAAGCGTAGCAATCCATTAAGTCAAGAATTCAGAGTTCTGACAAAAATGGAT
>CAZENB010000069.1:0-5535 GCA_964513555.1 uncultured Rhizobium sp.
GAAGTATTAGTTTTATCACTTCTGTCATTGCGAGGAGCGTTAGCGACGTGGCAATGACGGGGTTGGTTTTTATGTAAAATTTAATCCTTCAAGGGATAATTACCCTTTTTAGCCTAAAAATTCTGTTAAAAGTTTTGAATAATTTTTTTACTTTTAAACAAACTTCCTTGTATTTTCATTCTCAAAATAAATCTGAAAAGGGGTTTTGTAATTTAAAGATTGGTGAGGTCTTTGATAATTATAAAAACTTAATAAATTAGTTAATTTGTTTCTTTAATTTAAACAGATTATCTGGAGAATTAAGATAAATCTGTTCTTGTTTTATCGTCCTCAAAAACCTTTCAATGTAAACATTATCAACCCATCTGCCTTTACCATCCATACTGATTTGAATATTTAAAGCTTCAATCCAATCATTGCTGGTAAATTGCGAACCTTAATCACTATTAATGATCTCTGAATTATTAATTCTTAACCCTTGATCTAAAATATTTAAACAAAACTCACTGTCCATAGAAATTGACATCTTCCAATTATGAAGAATATGCTAACAGAGGAATGGGGTTATAATTTTTTGAGTGAATAAGTTACTCAGTAATTTTGTTCTTATCTAAATATTTATGCTTTGATGTAACTTAATTTAATTCAATTTTTTTTTCTTCTTGTAATTTTTCTAAGCTTTGTTCTTGTAATTCTTTCACATCTGTAAATTTCTCAGAATCATTTTTTAAAACATTATCCAAACTATCTTCTTTTAGAACTTCTTTTTCTTGCTTAATCTCGTCAAATTTTTTAGTAGAGACTGTTTGTTGTTTGAAGTCTTCATCAGAAATTACAACTATGTTTAGCTTATTTTGGAAATAATCATTAATTTGATCTAAAAATATTGAACATTGGTTACCATACCAATTTAGCAACTGAACTTTACTGTTCTTAGTTTCAACTGAAAGACTGCAATAAAAAGTTGTACTGCCGCCACCAAATATTGTACTAACTCCCATTGTTCTGGAATAATTCCATTTATAGTACTTATATCTACCAACCACAGTTGAGTTGTCTGGCATTCCAATTGCTCTTATAACATTCACAATATGAACATCTTTAACATCACTTACTTTTGCAGCACCAGTAATAAACTTAAATACTCCATCATCTTTACTTCTTCCAGAAAGAGCACAAGAAGAAATAGCGGAAGCTATAGTTAGTAAAGTTACATATTTTAAAGCTAATTTTAACATTTAGTAATTACTTGATTCAGTATTAATACAAAATTTATTTTAAAATCTCAGGAATTTTAATCTTAATAAAGTTTTCTTTTAAATTTACTTCTGGAAAAGTCTCATTCTTAAAAGGAAAATTTTCCACTTTCTCTAAATTATTTTTGCTGTCTGATTTAAAAAATTCAATCTCTAACATTCCACCACCGCCAAAATCATATACATTTGTTACTTTACCCAATTTTTTTGAATTTTCATCAATTACATTCAATCCAATCAAATCAACATAATAAAATTCATCATCCTTAGTTTCTTTAAAATCAGTACGATTAACAAAAAATTCTTCTCCACGCAAATTTTCAGCAGCGTTTCTATCTGTTATACCTTGAATTGTAGCTATTAGAATTGAATCTCCCAAAGCATTTGAACCAACAACAGTTTTGTTCTTATTGCTAATTTTTAGTTTTATTTGATTTCCTTTCGAATCAACTAAATCATATTTTTCAATTTGAGTTGGATTTTCACAATAGCTTATAATCTTTACTTCACCTTTAATTCCAAAAACTGAAGTAACTTTTCCAACAAGAATTTTTTTATCCATTTTTTTTAATATTCTTAATTTTTTCAAATTCTTCAGAACGATAACTCTTCGCCATATTTTCCAAAGTTCCGTTAATAAATGTTACTTTTTTATCCTCAAAAAAAGTTGAGCTTATCTCAACATACTCGTCAATTACAACTTTTAGCGGAACATCACGCATAAACTTTAATTCAAAGGCTCCAAAACGCAAAATATAGAGCGCAATATCCGGAAGCTTTTCTAAGTCCCAACCATCTTTTAAAAATTGCGATATTTCAAAATCAATCTCTGTCAAACCAAGAGATATTCCACTTAAAAGACTTTCTAAAAGATCGATATCAATTTTGCCACGAAAAGAAGATATTTCATCTTCTTGATCTAAGATATAGTTATCAATAACATTATTTTTTATTACGTTAATATCTTGCTGCTCTTCATAAAACTCAAATTGATAAAAAATTTGAATTGCCATCAAACGACTTAGAGTTCTCTTACGATTTATTAAATCTTTATTATTATGTGTTTTTTTATGCTTATTCATTTAAATTAAAAATTAATTAACTATCTTGTGAAGACTGACAAGTATTGATTGCAAGACGATAAAGTGAACAATTGGTTTTAATGGTCATAAAAATAAACAAAGCCACCAATTGACTTTTCTACCATATATTTTTTAATGTAGAAAATTTTGTTTAGCCATACTAAATATAAAAAAGATTTCTCAAAAAAATGCCAAAAAGAACAGACATAAAATCCGTCCTAATCATTGGGGCGGGACCAATCGTTATCGGACAAGCGTGCGAATTTGACTATTCAGGAACACAAGCTTGCAAAGCTTTGAGAGAAGAAGGATATAAAGTTATTTTAATTAACTCAAATCCAGCAACAATAATGACAGATCCTAACTTAGCGGATCGAACTTACATTGAACCAATAAATCCAGAAATTGTTGAAAAAATAATCGCCAAAGAAAGACCAGACGCTGTATTGCCAACTGTTGGTGGACAAACCGCTTTAAATTGTGCAATTGGTTTAGCAAAAAATGGAGTTTTAGAAAAGTATAATGTCGAGCTTATTGGAGCTTCAATTGAAGCAATTCATAAAGCTGAAGATCGTCATTTATTCCAAAAAGCTATGGATAAAATTGGCTTAAAAACTCCAAGAAATGCAATTGTTCACTCAATGGAAGAAGCTATGGAAGCTTTAAAAAAAGTTGGCCTTCCTGCAATTATTCGTCCTTCTTTCACAATGGGTGGAGCTGGAGGTGGAGTTGCTTACACTGAAGAGGAATTTAAACAAATTGTAGAATATGGACTTGTAATTTCTCCAACTCACGAATTACTGATTGACGAGTCAATTATTGGCTGGAAAGAATATGAAATGGAAGTTGTGCGCGACAAAAATGACAATGCAATAATCATTTGTTCAATTGAAAACGTTGATCCAATGGGGGTTCATACAGGAGATTCAATTACAGTTGCCCCTGCCCTTACCCTAACAGATAAGGAATATCAGCAAATGCGTAATGCATCAATTGCTGTATTGCGAGAAATTGGAGTTGAAACAGGTGGATCAAACGTTCAATTTGCTGTAAATCCAGCTAATGGAAACTTGGTAGTCATTGAAATGAATCCAAGAGTTTCAAGGTCTTCAGCTTTAGCTTCAAAAGCTACTGGTTTTCCAATTGCAAAAGTAGCTGCAAAACTAGCAGTTGGTTACACTCTTGATGAAATTAAAAATGATATTACAGGTGGAGCAACCCCTGCTTCATTTGAACCAACAATTGACTATGTAATTACCAAAATTCCTAGATTTACTTTCGAAAAATTTAAAGGTAGTGAAAATGTTCTTTCAAGCTCAATGAAATCAGTTGGTGAAGTTATGGGAATTGGACGTTCATTTATTGAAAGTTTTCAAAAAGCTTTACGCTCAATGGAATCTAATCTTAGTGGAATGGACGATATTTTATTTAATATTGAAGACCAAGAACAAAAAATAAAAGTTATTTCTGAGAGATTAAAAATTGCCGCTCCAAACCGTTTACTTCTTATTGCTCAAGCTTTGCGCGAAGGAATGTCAATTGAAGAAGTTGCAACAATAACCAAATATGACAGATGGTTTTTAGAACAAATCAAAAACGCAATTGAAGTTGAAAATAAAGTTAAAAAAGAGGGCTTACCAAAAAATCGTGAAGACTTACTGCAAATTAAAAGAATGGGTTTTTCAGATAAACGCCTTTCAAAATTAAGTGGTATTAGCGAAAAGGAAGTTAAACAACTTCGTCATGATTTTAACGTTAGACCAGTTTATAAAAGAGTCGATTCTTGCGCAGCTGAATTTGACTCAGTAACTTCTTATATGTATTCCAGCTACGAATAAATGAAATATCTATCTTACAAAAATAACTATAATAAAAACCAACTTTTTGTTGAAAACGTTTCAATTGAAAATATTGCAAAAGAAGTTGGTACACCATTTTATTGTTATTCAAAAAAAGCTATTATTGAAAATTATCAAGCTTTTGCCGAAAGCTTTGCAAATTTTGACCATAAAATTTGTTATGCTATAAAAGCAAATTGTAACTTAAATATTGTTAAAATTTTGGCTGAACTTGGATCAGGAATTGATGCAGTTTCTGCTGGCGAAATTTTTCGTGCAATGAAAGCAGAAATTGATCCAAAAAAAATAGTATTTGCTGGAGTAGGAAAAACAAAAGAAGAGGTTACTTTTGCACTTTCAAATGGAGTTGAAGAGTTCAGCGCTGAAAGTGAGGCAGAAATTTTTGCTCTTAACGAAGTTGCTAGCAAACTTAACAAAAAAATAAAACTAAGCTTAAGAGTCAATCCAAATGTTGATGCTAAAACTCATGATAAAATTTCAACTGGCAGAAAAGGTGACAAGTTTGGTATTGATATTGATAAAGCCGAAGAAATCTACGAAAAAGCAAGAAAGCTGCCGGCTATAGAAATATATGGTATTTCAACTCACATAGGTTCGCAAATAACTTCTATTGAGCCTTTTAAAAAAGCTTTTCAAAAAGTCCGCGAACTTTGTTTGTCTTTAAGAAAAAAAGGCTTTGAAATAAAGTCGCTAGACCTTGGTGGAGGAATTGGTATCTTATATAAAAATGAAAATACACTTTTAATTCAAGATTATGCAGAAATGATCAAAGAAATTATAGGTGACTTAAATGTAAAACTTACTATTGCTCCAGGAAGAGCGATGGTAGGAAATGCTGGTATCATGGTAACAAAAGTTATTTACCTTAAAGAAACTGATCATAAAAACTTTGTTATAATTGATGCTGCAATGAATGATTTAATGCGTCCTGGACTTTATGATTCTTACCATGAAGTTTTACAAGAAAGCGTTAATCATGGCGTAAAATTAAGCTATGATTTGGTTGGTCCAATTTGTGAAAGCACGGATATATTAGCAAAAAATCGTGATTTTATAAATCCAAGACCAGAAGATTTACTTGTTTTTTGCAGCGCTGGGGCATATGGATCTTCAATGTCAAACGAATATAACTGTCGCCCTATGATTCCTGAAGTTTTGGTAGAAAATGATAAATTTACTGTAATTCGTCGCCGTCCAACTTTTGAAGAAATGCTACATTTAGAAGTCTAATTATTAACTATTTTCACTCAAAAGTTTGATAAGAACTTCACCGCAATTTTATGGCTAGTTTTGTAAAAAATCCGTAGACTTTTTAGGGTAATTATCCCTTGAAGTATT
>CAZENB010000070.1:0-4995 GCA_964513555.1 uncultured Rhizobium sp.
TTAATGAATGTTTAGATATGGCTTTAATGGGAGTATAGATTTATGTTTTGGTATACAAAGAACTTCTTGGGCTGGAAGGAAAAAAGGAGGTTTTGGATTTTTTAGATTACATGCTTTTGCATCCATTTTATCAAAAACCACAAAGAAAATTTAAGATTAGGACTAGAGATTTGTGTTTATGTGGTAGCAAGTTACGCTTTGGAAAATGTCATAAAAAGCATAACTTTTTAGCAGATTATTACTCAAAACAAGAATTAGAAAAAGATAGAGATGATATTTCAAAATTATAATTTTTGGTTGGCAAAAAGGGATTCACACTTCAAACAATGTCTAATCCTCTAACTCGAAGGTGCAGTTGAAATGCCTTCTAAAGCCTTTATTTATCTACATCGCTAAAGCAGGAGAAAAGTTGGCAGATGGGGTCATTTCCTCCGCCATAAAAAAGGGCTCCCTTCGGGGAGCCTTTTTTTATGGTGGAAAGCAAGAGTTGTGTAGAAGAATTGATTGGGTTCGACAATTTTTGTAATTTTTCTTTGCGAGTAAAACAAGCTTAGAAAAATATAAAAAATTGCAAGAGAGCGCAGCAAACGCCATCCCTTCCTCTCCGCCAAAGCCTTGTGAGACTTAGAGCCATAAGGCTCCATCCCAGTTGATGATTTTTGCGAACTTTTGTTTCGAACCAGTCTCTTTCCGCCCCGCAGCCACTCTGGCTCTATCTGCACTTCCAAAAAATTAAAAATTAAGTGTAAGCACTAGGCAAAAGAACCATTTTGCGAACTTTGATTATCGCAAAGTGCAGTTGAAAATTTTTGGAACGGAAAAAATTGAGGAATTATTTTGTAATCGGTGCTGCTTAGAACATTGATATTATTGACCAAAATTCGGTGCAGGTGAATCGGAGATTTGGAGAAAGCAGCGACAACAAATTATTACCGTTTCTGCTCTTGCTCAATTTCTTTTAAAACTTTTTGTATTTCTGGCAGAATGTATTTTTTCCAGTTACCCTTTGAACGCTCAATCAATTGAGGGTTAGTGAATACTTCTTCAGTTGTTTTATAATATTCTTTAAACTCCCTAAAAAGAAAGATGCAGAGCAATTGTTCCGGTGGGGAAGTTTTTTCCTCTCCATCGCATGCACAAATTACTCGGATCAACTCTCTGTATTGCGATATTTTTGATTGCCTAATTCTCTGTTTCGTGAATCTAGCCACTTTATAAGCGAAAAAACAAAGCTACCGCAGGCTACTAAAGCTGTAATCAATGTCGCTATCGCAGTAAAATTATTGAGTAAAAAATTCATAATTTTTTCTTAAAAAATTTCATAAACCACACCGCGTCCTTTTCCAAACATTTTGATTTTTTTCATTTCGACCAAGTCACGCAGTTTAACTTTTAGAGTGCTGCGATTTGCCCCCGTCAGTTTTTGAATATCAGATACTGCCAGCTTCTTGTGACTTTTAAGAATCTTTAAAACTTCCAAATGCAGGTCATCAAAATTTTCTTGCAGGATTTTTTCGGCCTTAACTTTCTTCTCGAGATTGTCCTTTTGTTTTTTGAGCGATTTAAGAAAAAACAAAATCCAGTTTTCGAATTTTGGTTTTTTAGAATCTAAAGTGATTTGGCAGTCTCTTAGGTTTTTGTAATAAAGGTCTTTATTGTGCTCAATGACGCTTTCCAGAGAGCTATATTGAATGTAGCTGTAGCCAAGTTTTAAAAGAAGCAGATTGGTTAAAATGCGCGATAATCTGCCATTGCCATCTTGAAATGGGTGAATTGCCAAAAAGATTACGATAAAAATTCCGGTGATGATTAATGGGTGGGTGTTTCTAAGTTCTAAAGCCTTGTTCGTCCACTCAACCAAATCAGTCATTTTCATTGGCGTTTCGAAGGGCGTAGCGGTTTTGAAAACTATGCCAATTTCTTTGCCTTTTGCATCAATTGCCACCACGTGATTATCGAGTTTTTTATATTCTCCTCTGTGGCGAATATCTTTGGAACTATGCTTAAGAAGAATTGCATGAAGTTGTTTGATGTGATTTTCGTTAATTTTTAAATCTTCAAAATTTTCCAAGATCAAATCCATCGCGTCAGAATAACCAACAACTTCTTCTTCATCACGGCTTTTAAATGATTTTCTTTTGACCTTTGATAGCAGAGTTTCAACTTGCTCATCGGTTAATTTAACGCCTTCAATTCTGGTGCTTGAGGCAATTGATTCAATTGTTGCCGATTTTTTAAGCAAGCTCAAGCGATCAAGTGACAAGGTGTTAATTGCCTGCCATCTGCCTTTAAATTCATCAAGCTCGCTGATGATGTTGAGAATATCGTTATTTATTGTGACTTGATAGTCGGTCATTTGTTATTTGCTTAAATTTCCAGAAACTTAAGACATCACTCTATCAGACAAATAACCAAATGTCCATATAAATATCCAATTTTATCCGTTTTGTAGTGATTTGAGTCAGTGGAGGGTTTGGTTGGCAAAAAGGTATTCGCACTTCAAGCAATGTCTAATCCTCTAACTCGAAGGTGCAGTTGAAACACTCGCTCAAGCCTTTCTCCGCCTACATCGCCAAAACAGAGAAAAGTTGGCAGATGGGGTCGCGCCCTCCGCCATAAAAAAGTGCTCCCTTCGGGGAGCCTTTTTTTATGGTGGAAAGCAAGAGTTGTGTAGAAGAATTGATTGGGTTCGACAATAAGCGTATCTTTTTCTTGGCGAAGCTTAGCTGAGCTTAGAAAAACAAGCATTTGTAAGCGCGAATGCGCGCCATACCTTCCTCTCTAGCACGCAGCATTACGCAAAATTACTCCGCGATACGACGAGTTACGCTGAATTACTCCCTGCTATTTTTTCCAAGTGATCAATTTTTGTTGTAAGAAGTGGAGAAAAACGGATGTTTTTTTATGAATCTGATGCCGCCAAGCCTTGATAATATTACTTAAAATTCGGTGAACATGAAGCGGAGATTTGGAGAATTGCGACGTATGAACTACCCCCTTTTTTTAAACAAAAACTCCCTTCCAAATCTAAATAAGAATTCTGGATTTTTAATTTTTGAGGCGCTTTCAAAAGGAATCAAATTAAAGCCTAATTACTTTTATTTTTCTGCATGTGCTCGGAATCCAATCATTAACATCTTTCACAATCGATTCCATCAAAGATACGAAATGTTTAGATAAATTTTTTCCTAGAAAAACTTCTGACGGAACAGTGTAATTTATGTAATTCGATTCAAGATAACGAGAATTAAGAACTATTCTCCACTCTTTTTCATATGCCCATTTTTTATTTTTAATCAAAATTGATTTTGTAACTATCTCATCAAAAATTTTTCCTTTGTCTCCAGCGAAAATAATACTTTTTTCATAACTCACGGGATGAATAAAACCAAACTGTGGAAAAAAATTATTTTCAATTTTTTCTTCAAGATGATGCGGGATCATGCTTGTATTATATTTTAAGCAAATTCCCCTGTGATTATCAGCGTAGTGGTGCCACATCAAACTATCTTCATCAGGACTGATTTCTGTAAAACAAGAAGCTTTTGTATAGCTTTGTATCACATCTTTTAGCGCAAAGAAACTGTATAAAATAAGAAATAAATCTCCCTTAATTCCCATCAATACAGGCATATGACTTTCTGCGTCTTCGATCCAAAGATCTTTTAGCTTTCCTTCAAGCAAGTGATTAATTCTGCTTATAATTTTAGAATCACTATAACCATTTTCTTTAACCTTTCCCGAGCTAACGCCAAAAATTTCTCTACATGATTCGCCAAAATTCGAAATTATGCCCAAATATTGATTGTTAGCTTGGGATGCAGATTTGACTAAGCTTCTGAAGATGTCAGATATAAAATTATCTCCTTCGTCAATATCATTAAAATCACATAGATTTGTAAGTAAAATTTTGCCGGATAATAAGTTAAAGAGTTTTTCTTCGTCGCGAGGTAAATTTAGAGAAGTATATTTGTATAAAAATTCTGGTTTATTCTTATTCTTTAGCTCAAGAATTTGATTTGATTGCAACAATAGATCTCGATCTGAATTAAATAGCGGATATTTCACCTCTTTTTTTTCTAAAATTTCCCTGCCGCATTGTTTTAAATATTCTTTTTTCCACATATCTTAAATTTTAATTAGGTTCAAGACAACTTAAGCTTGATTAAAAACGCAAATCAAGCCAATATTTTTCTATGTTAAACAAATATATAATTCGTTCCCGAATTTCTGAGAAGAAATTTAGGGAGATTTTACAACTTTTTTGCCTCAATTTGGAAGCAAAAAAAGTAGCAGAAATTCTATTAATAAAATTTTCAAAGCAATCAGAGTAAAAATTGTAGAATTTTGTGAACAAGAAAATCTTCTTGGATGCGGATAAATTGAAAATTATCCCGATGACTATTTGGAAGCTGTTGTAAATGATGAACAATACAAAAATTTTGGCTTGGTGTACGAAACAATCACTCAATAATTTGGTTTTTTATTAAATTTCGAATCCCAACCGAGGAGCATCTGCAACTTTCGAACTATTTTAGTTAAGTTGAAATGTGCCTCTAACCCTTGCAAACACTGTATCAAGAAAAATTTTAACGAAAGGAGAAAAGTTCGCACGAGGTAGTGCATGAACCGCCAACATACCAGCTTAAAACTATCTCTACTCAGTTTTTCTAATTTTTTTTATCCTCTCCAAGACCTGTATTTACGGTGTTATAAGGGGTTATGTTTTTTTATTTACTTTCACCGATTCTTCTCTGAAATTTTGAATTGCTGTCAATTTTTGGTTTTTTCTCTCTACGTTTCTCCAAATTTGTTACTGTTTTATCAAGCTTCTTGTGTTTGGTTGCGATAAATACTGCTATTTTGGGATTATTATTTCAAAATTAAGAATACTTTTGATCTTATTAAGAACTACTTCTGCCCTATCTGTGTCATAAAACCTATACCAAAACATAAATCTATACTCCCATTAAAGCCATATCTAAACATTCATTA
>CAZENB010000071.1:0-4169 GCA_964513555.1 uncultured Rhizobium sp.
TAGTTCAGCTAGCTTTTATTAGATTGTTAATTGTTAAACAAAAAATTTATGATGGTTCTTAGATCCTTCGCTTTGCTCAGGACAACAGTTTTTTGTATTTAATTGGGATAATCGCCTTTTTTCTTACAACCCAGTACTTGACTAAAAAAAATAAATTAATAAGATGCGCATTCCAATTTTTTTCGGGTAAAAATCTTATCACAATAAAATCAATTTTTATAGGTATTTAAAATGGCTCAAGCACAAGCAAAAGCTGCTGCAAAAAAGCAAGAAAGCAAAGTTGAAGGACATCCTAAGCAGCACGAAGTTACTGTTGTTATGACTGATGGAACAAAATTTCCGATTCTTACAACTTGGGGAAAAGAAGGCGACACTTTAAGACTGGACGTTGATCCAAAAAATCATCCAGCTTGGCAAGAAAAAGGTCAAACTTTCGTTAATGCTAATGACGAAAGAGTTACTAAATTCAAAAGCAAATTTGGTAATTTTGATTTTATCGGAAACAAAGAAGATAAAAAATAGTTTTTCAAATTGTCTAAAAAAATTCTCTGTTTATCAGGTTGGGGTCAAAAATTTGATTCTTTGGAATTTATTTTCCA
Organism: uncultured Rhizobium sp.; assembly: GCA_964513555.1. Lineage (GTDB taxonomy): Bacteria > Pseudomonadota > Alphaproteobacteria > Rickettsiales > UBA1997 > UBA2645. The sequence goes on from CAZENB010000071.1 coordinate 600, forward strand.
AGATTCAAGTTTTGCCCCTTTTTTTGTGTCTTCAATTGACCATTCAAAATTTAGCAGTGTTGAGAGTTTTTTTGACAAAATAAAGTTGCAAAATATTAATCCTGATATTGCAGTTGGCTGGAGTTTAGGTGGTCAATTATTAGTGAGGTTGATTGAAAAAAAGTTAATTAAACCAAGTCTTTTAGTTTTAATTGCGCCTCCTTTCCAGATGATTAAAGATTCAAGAGTTCATGCAGGAATGTCTTTGACAACTTTCAAAGAATTTTACAAAAATTTTGCTGATGCTCCAGATAAAACTCTAAAGCAGTTTGCCATTCTGACTGCAATGAATGATCGTAACGCTTCAGATATTGCAAAAACTTTGAATATTAACGATAAAAATTTTGATCACTTAAAATTCTGGCTTGAAGAGTTAAGTAGATTTTCTTGTTTTGATGTTGATTTTTCTAATATGCCGCGCACCTTGTTTCTTCAGGGTTCAGGTGATATGATTGTTCATGAAAGTCAGGCGCAATATTTTAAAGAAAGAATAAAAGACTTTCGTTTAGAAATATTTAATAATTGTGGTCACGCTCCACATTTAAATGATGTTGACAGAATCAGAAAAGTGATTTTGAAGGAAATATCAACTAATTTTAATTAGATTTGGTAAGTATAGTGTCATCTTGCTATCGCTCAGGATGATTAGTTGTTGCTAAGATAAGATTTAATGATTTTCTATCTCAAATCTTCCTACGATAAGAAATTGCTTCAAGCAAATGATTTTGATGAATTTCCTCAGAACCTTCTAGGTCAGCAATAGTACGTGCAACTCTTAAAATTCTTGTAATTCCACGCATTGAAGTTGCCATTTTTTCAACTGATTTTTGTAAAATTTTGCGGCAATCATCGTCTAATTTAGTGAATTTTTCCAAAGTTTTACCATTAATTTTAGAATTTAATTTAGGTAAATTTTGCATAGATTCTTCATTTTTATATCTTTTTTCTTGAATTTTTCTGGCTTTTGAAACTCTTAAAGCAATTTCTTTAGAGCTTTCACTTTTATAATTTTCTTCACTTAGGTTTGATGAGAAAATATCAACTTGCGGAACATTAATTGCTATATCAATTCTATCTAAAAGTGGTCCGGAAATTTTATTTTTGTAATCTTCTCCACAGTTTGGCGCTTTTTTACACTCACGATTAGCATCGCCTAAAAATCCACAACGGCAAGGATTCATTGCTGTTACAAGCTGAAAACTTGCGGGATAAGTTATTCTAGAATTTACTCTAGAAACGCTGACATTTCCACTTTCAAGAGGTTGTCTAAGAGAATCAAGAACTTGTCTTGGGAATTCAGCTAATTCATCTAAAAATAAAATTCCATTATGAGCCAAAGAAACTTCTCCAGGCTTAGCTTTTGTTCCACCTCCAATCATGGCAGGCATTGAACAAGAGTGATGTGGTTCACGATAAGGTCTTGCGGTTACTAATTTACCATCAACAATTTGACCACTGATGCTGTGAATCATATTAATTTCTAAAATTTCTTCTAAACTTGGTGGTGGTAGAATTCCTGGTAAACGTGAGGAAAGCATTGATTTTCCAGTTCCAGGAGGTCCTATAAATAAAATGTTATGACCACCTGCTGCTGCAATTTCCAAAGCACGTTTTGCTCCTTCTTGCCCTTTAATGTCTGATAAGTCAGGGTAAAAAATTTCTTCAAAATTTTTATTATTTTCTGGACGGCTTAAAAACTGTTCACCCTTAAAATGGTTTATTATGGCAATTAAGTTTGGTGCTGCAAGAATTTCCAAGTCTCCTGCCCATGCTGCTTCTTTACCGTTTACTTGAGGACATATTATTCCACAATTTCTTTCATTAGCTCCAATTGATGCAGAAATTGTTCCATTAATTGAGTTTATTGATCCGTCAAGAGACAATTCTCCTAGTGCAAAAAAGTTATCAACTGCTTTTTGTTCTAAAATGCCCATTTCAATCAGAATTCCAAGCGCAATTGGTAAATCAAAATGTCCTCCTTCTTTTTGCAGATCAGCGGGAGCTAAGTTTACTGTAATTTTTTTATAGGGCCAAGAAAGTCCAATTGATGATATTGCAGCTCTTACTCTTTCTTTTGACTCTCCAACCGCTTTATCGGGAAGACCCACTATTGCAAAATTTGTTATTCCTTCAGAAATTTTTACTTGAACTGAAACTTCAACTACGTCGACGCCTAGAAAGGCGAAGGTTTTTATTGTGGCAACCATTATCTTTTGTTACTAAATTAGCGTTTTCTAAAAATTACTTTTTAACATTAATTAATTTTTTTAATCAAAGTTAATTAGTGTTCGGACTTGTGGTGAAAGCCCTTGGTTTTTATTGTGGTGAGGGTTTAGTGGCGAATATTTGATTTAGTGGTTATATCAAATACGTGCTGAATTTTTGTTTTAAAAAAAGATATTACAACCAACCCAGGGTAGAATAAGAAAGAAAAATTACTACCTTGGGTTGTAATCTTTGGTTAAATAAACAGCATTAAATTATTGATTAGAAAAGCCTAGTAAGGTTTTATTAGTTTTTAATAAAATTAGAAAATATAGTGATTTTGTAAAATTATTAATATTAGAAAAATTTGTTCAGTAATTAATCAAGTAAGATACGTTAAAATAATAGTATTAGTTATTTTTGCGGTATTTTTGAGGTTTTTACAATAAATTATGTAAAAAATTATACATAACAAAAAGTGTTATTATTATAGAAGAGAAGGATCAGGAGTTTTTTTTAGATTTTATTTCTTGATATCTTTTGTTTTGCTTAGGATGACAGCACTTGCGAAGATGATATATTCTTATTCAACTAACGAGATAATTTTTAGGGATAAGAAAGCAAGACGACACCACAGTTTCACCGATCATCATCAAACTTCGTGGTATGTATACCGAAATGGACATGGGAAAAATATCAGCAGGAGAAAAAGGAACACTGCAATTCACCATCGCTTGCCGTTATTACTCACTTGAAATTGATGGTCAGCAGCTAATCGAAATCGATATCGACAACATGACTAGAAAAATCGGTGGTCAGGACAAGTTGGTTGATGTCCGTAAGGCGCTTGGAATTTAATCACGATTAATTTCCACAATTTTATTTCGTGAAGTCTCGCCAGAAATTATCGAAACGGCACTTTTCTTCACTTTAAAATATTTGGCTAACAGCTCAATTGTTGCCTTATTTGCTTTTCCATCTTCTGGTGGCTGGTTGACTCTTACCTTCAAAATTCTTGCGCCCGACTCATCAAAACCACCTTCAGCAATTTCATTTTGTTTGGCGCCCGGAATCACTTTTATAGAAATCTTCATTTAACAAAAAATATGCAAACCATTGAATTAAAATATCCAGTTGAAGCAACCGGTGAAACTATTACCAATTTAACCATGAGACGCTCAAAAATCAAAGATCGTCTTTTGGTCGCTAAAATGAAAAATGTCTCCGACGAAGAAAAAGAAATCAGGCTTTTTGCCAATCTTTGCGAGGTAGAACCGAAGGTAATTGAAGAGCTTGATGAAGCTGATTATTCAAATCTGCAAAAGG
>CAZENB010000072.1:0-4068 GCA_964513555.1 uncultured Rhizobium sp.
TCAGAGCTTTGCGGCATGACTGTCTTTGTGGTGGTTATAATCTCAATATAATCACCCATAAAGAGCAAAACCCAACTGGTTGGCATGGCAGATATGTTTTAACTGATAAGGTTGAAATTCTGCCAAATAAACCAAATGACAAAGAGCAATCTTAGTCGTGTCGGATTTCTATGGCTTGGGAAGTGGTGGTGATAATTTATTGCCACCACAACCCTTTGCTAATTATGCTTTGGATTACTACGAACTTGGCTTGGCAATAATTCCATGCGAGGGAAAAGCCCCAAAAGTTTCTTGGAAAAAATATCAAACTAAACGCCCAAGCCTTCAAACAATTTATAGATGGATAAAGCTTTTTCCTACGGCAAATATTGGCTTAATTACAGGCAAAATTTCTAATATCACAGTTATTGATTGCGACAATCCAAATTTATCACTTGAAGAACTTGAAGCAGAATTTGGTGAGAGCAAATTTGTTGTTTCAACACCAAGTGGCGGAAGGCATCTTTATTATTCCTTCAATGGCGAAAAATCTCAAACTGGATATAAGCAAAAAATAGATGTTAAAGGTGAAGGTGGTTTAATAATTGCACCATACTCATTTAATCCCGACAAAAAAACGCATTACGCAATCACCAAAGGCTGTTTTGATGATTTAATGAGTCTTACCACATTAAAACCAAATTTGGTGAATAAAGAGAGCATTACGCGCGCACGCGCGCGCGGAATATTCCGTTCTTCCTTAATAGTCAAGGAATCAGATTTTAAAATTGCAGAAGGACAGCGAAATAATCACCTTTTCAATCAACTAAGAAAAGCAGCAAATAACCACCAAAATTACCAATCATTTGAAGATTTTGCTTTTGAAGTTAACACTTTTTGTTTTGAACAACCACTTGATGAAAATGAAGTAAAAAGAGCTGCCAAAAATGTTTGGAAACTGAAAGAAGAAGGAAAAATAATTTTAAAAGGTGAAGGTTATGTTTTGGCTAAATATGAAACAGAAATTGTGAGACTGAGAAAAGAACCAAGAGCTTTAGTTTTGCTTTTAGAGCTTAAATATAATCATTTAGGCGTTAGAAATGTTTTTTGCATCGCTCAAGATGCAATGTCAAAAAAACTTGGCTGGAATAAAAAATCACTTGTTAGAGCAATTGAAGTTTTGATTGAAGAAAAATTTATTTTTAGGCACAAAACTAAAAATGAGAAAAGGCGTAAAGATAGAAGAATAAAGGCCTCAGCTTATCAATATAGTTTCTGCATAGGGTAGAAAGTAACCTGAATATAACTATACACTATTTTTTTACCAATTATTACATGGCTTATATCTTTTTAATGTTGTGGCATCATAACCATTTCCTTTATTACTAGCAGCAATACTATCAAAATAAACTTCTCCATCTTTTATGTAGAAGTTATCTTTAACTTCAATATATCCTCCATAACTGTTAGTTCCTTTATATCTAACACAAACACCATAAGCTGGAAAGTATGGATTCCACAAAGCACTTAAAGCAGTATTTTGAACCAGCGTTTTCTTAGGATCGCTGAATCCTTTTATCACTATTGAATCTGGATTTTTAGCACTCTCTTTTATTATATGCGTAATCTTTTCCTTATACCCTTCATAACTGCCATACTGAGCTTCAGGATATTTATCTATGTTACCGCAAGCGGATATAAATAATAAAATCACAATAGATATTGCTGTTTTCGTTTTCATATTACATTAGGTTATTTTTTTACGAGAAAATTCCTTAGATTTCTTTTCAAGTAACCACTTAGAAGAACTAATACATCCATTTTGAATCTTTTCAAACAAGACAATTTTTGCCCTGAGTTTTAGATTACTTTTAAGTAGTGTTTTTTTGTCGGAAAACCATGGGTTTTTCTTCTGAAAATCATACAAACAACTTTTGCTTATTCTAGCATATTTACAGGACTCAAGGTCATTATATCCCCTTAAAAATAACTCCTCTAATTTTACGATAGTTTCTGGAGTCATAACGGTTGGTCTAGCCATAGCAAAAAATGATTTGTTGAAGGTTAAAAATTATTAAATTTAATTTTATTATCAACAAAAAATGCTATTTATAGAGTGTAGAGTTATAGAGTGTTTCGTATTGGATAGGTTGTATGGTCAATACGAAAACATCTATACAAATACAATTCGGTAAAAAAGTGCGAGAGCTGAGGCTTGAGCGTGGCTATTCACAAGAAGCTTTTGCTTTTGAGTGCGGATTGCACAGAACTTACATTGGCTGCATTGAAAGAGGTGAAAAGAATATCACAATTGTAAATATTGAGAAGATTGCAAAGGCTTTGAAGATTAGTATAAAGTCACTATTTGAAAATTGAAATAGTAGTCAATAGAGCTCGCATTCGCATTCAATAATAATAAAAGATATTAAACCTGTATTTGAAAATGCTGTAATAAATTATTAACGATGAGGCGTGGTTGTGGCTTAAGCTGTTGGTCGAATATATTATTTTTTACAACAAACTATGAGGTTTTTTTAATATGTCCAAACCAGCAAGTAAGTCTATTAGTGTTAACTTTTCTCCGGAGAAAAAATATCAATTCGGAATAGATGGTCGAGGAACTTCTGTTTTAGGTAAATTACAAGGTGACCATGTAACAGCTTATGGTTTAGTAGAAGAAGGTTTTTATAGGATTTTATCAAACCTAAGTGATGAGGAAGTAGATGGTTTATTCAAATTAGACAACAGAGAGTCTCTTCGGGAAAGAAGAGGAAAGGTCTATGACTATATTAGCTCAATAGCAATTTTAGACAAGAAGAACGCGGTATCGCTTTATACGCAAATAGATGAGATACTTAAGGAATATAATGAGAAAAGACATTCGAAAACGGAGTTAAGGCAAGATACAAGAGAAGCACAAGAAAACGATACCCTAAATAAAAAAAGTTTAGCACAGATTCTTCGTGGAATAGAATTGCAATATAGAGAAAATGGGGAGTTTGTCAGAGAGTCTTTATTAAAAATTGTCGGATTGGTTATGACTTTTTACAATCACATCCCCAATACATCTTATTTTTCGATTCCAGAATTTGAAGCTTCTAGTAGTGAAGGATCAACAGTAAGAACCTCTACAGAAGCGATAGCTTCAAAAATAAGGTCAGCACAAAACCTAGTTAAAGATGGTAGTATTGCCTCAAATAATAGATTAACAAGACTATCAGACGAAGCTGTTGATAGTATTGTAAATTTAATTCACCTACCAGAAATAATTCCCGTTGAGTACGAAGATAAAAAGGGCAAAAAAATCACCAAATCAGTTGATGACTTTTTGGAAGAACATAAGAATAAAACAGTCATTGATGGAGCAAAAACCGCAAAAGCAAGGGAGAATACAGAGCAAGAATTAGTAACAGCTCTTGCAAAACATATGCACATTACTTTCGCTGTCTATCCAGAGTTAAAAGAGGTTTTTGATAAAAATTATTTAACCAAGTCTTTTGTTGAGAAATTTATTGGTGGTAGAAATGGTAATCCAAACGACATGGGTTGGCCAACTTTTAGAAGACAAAGTGAAAGGGACAGAATTTATGAATTGGTGAAAGATAAATTAAAGGACTTTAAAAAAATGACGAAGGAAAAGCATTATACTTCCTATGAAGAATATGATGATTTAGTTTCTTCCGATGACGAAGAAGAGAGTACTAAACCCAGACCAAGAATAGCAAAACCAAAGGCAAAAACTTTAATGAAAGTAAAGCAAGAAGGTATTGTTATAGATGAAGATACTTTAAGAGAGTTAGAAGAGTTAAGAAAGTTTAAACAGCTAGTTGAAAAAGAAGGAGCTATATCTCATTCACTAAAACAAAAATTAAAAAAAGAATGTCCTTCGCTATATCAAGGTGATGGAAAAACTTTGTGATTTTCATGGGACACTCTTGGGACACTTGCTCACAAATTTTGGCAAAAAACTAAAATAACCAACAAAAATCAAAAAGCTTTAAAGCATTGATTTTATTGTTGTCATCAGTTATAACCAATTGCACACTTTTGATAAAACCGTTCTACGGATCAGAAGGTTAGAGGTTCGAA
>CAZENB010000073.1:0-3054 GCA_964513555.1 uncultured Rhizobium sp.
TAATGAATGTTTAGATATGGCTTTAATGGGAGTATAGATTTATGTTTTGGTATAAAACTTGGATTTCTCGAACAGGAAAAATCCAAAGAGGCAAAAAATTCAATAAAGCTGCCGTTAGAAGAATAATCGAAAATCCGCTTTATACCGGCAAAATAAAGCATAAAAACAAAGTTTATGACGGGCTGCATCAAGGAATAATCAGCAATGAAATCTGGCAGGAAGCAAACAGCATCATTAAAAGAAATCATGAAACCAAAATCATTTCTCCAATTTCTAGAGTAAGCGCTGCTCCGCTTTTAAAAGGCGTTATGAATTGCGGAATCTGCGGATCAAAAATGACTCCAACTTACACTTCAAAGAAAGGCAAAAGATACCGCTACTACATTTGCTCGGCCAGTTCCAAAGGAAATAATGATTTATGCAAAGTTGGCAGAATACCGGCATCTGAAGCCGAAAATGTCGTAACCAGCCAGATTCTTAACATCTTGAAAAAGCCAGAATTCATTGTGCAGGCAATAAGCCAATCTTCCAAAAGTTTTTCTGAAAATACTGTAATCAATAATTTCAAACAAATTGAAAAAGTCTGGGACGAACTATTCCCAGTTGAACAGGCAAGAATTATCAATCTTTTGGTTAAAGATATCGAGGTAAAACCAGAGGGCTTTAACATCAGAATTTTTAAAGAAGGAATTAACTCATTATCAAACGAATTAACCGCATAAAATTATGAACGATAAACAACAAAACATTCAAATTGCCAATGATGAAATCATTGATCTTTTTGTGCCGCTAGAAATTAAAAAAAGAGGCGGAACAGCAATGATTATTTTGCCAAAAAATCTTAAAAAAGAAGAGATGGCCAAATGCTTTGACGAGAAAATGATCAAGGCTTTTGCCAAAGCCTACAAGTGGAAGAATATGCTGGAGGAAGGGCAAATAGATTCGTTGGCGCAAATTGCCGTCAGAGAAAACATAACTGGCTCATATGTCAGCAAAGTTTTTAACCTGAATTTTGTTGCCCCTGAGATAGTAGAAAAAATTTTGAACGGCGAACAGCCAAGAGATTTAAAATTGCAGGATATGTTGGTTGGCAAATTTCCTATATTGTGGCAGGAACAAAAAGAGCTATGGGGATTTTAGAAAACTGATTCTGATTTTCTTGAGATTGGTTTTGTGAAGTGGTTCTTTGAACTATCTGAAACATCTTTTTTTGAGAGAGCTATTCTGTGGCTGAGATTTGGGTGATTAAAAACGGTTAATGGTGCTGCTTTATTTTCTTTCTAATCTTTTTTCCAGCTCACGCTTCACATTTGCCATATTGTCGCGGATGTGATCACAAAAAGACACGATGGCATAAAGTTGCTCATCTGAAAAACTGTAAATTTCTTTAGAAAAATGATGCAAGTCTGAGGAAAATTTTTCAGCAGAACTGCGTAAAAAATAAAACTCGATTTTGCTTTCGGGATTATTTTTTTGATCATTATTTTTTGTCATAAAGCTTCTTAAAAAGTTAATGTTAAAAACGCTGGGGAGCCTCTATAATAGAGGCTTACCGAGCTATACATTAACTCTGCGGAAGTGTTCTAGCAAGCTAAAAGAGATAGACTAAAATAAGTTCTTAAAAAGTTGATTTTGTTCCAATGGATGATGCCGAATTATTGGTGTAGAATCTCGGTAATTATCGATACAAATTCTATCAAAAAACAGGATGCAGTTATTGTGTATGTATCTGTCATCCGACCACAAGCCATTTGGTTTTCTGCCAATGTCAAATTTACTAGTTCCCGGAATTGTAAGATAAACCTCTTCTCCGTACAAAGCCTGTGCCTTATCAATATTATCTAAGTCTGATCCTGTTAAATCGTTAATTGCGATAACCAATTTTTTACCTAAAGGCTGATATTTTGTAATTTTATCTTTAAGTGCAGCTCTTAGCCTCTGGTAGTGATTTGTCCATGAAAATACCATTCCTCTACCACCAACAACTCTTTGCCCTGTTTTTGGAGATGATTTAGGTATAATATCAAACTCTATACAAATGTCATTTGCTTTGCTTCGGTAAGTTATGGGTTTGGATTCTTGGCTTTCTTTTATTAACTCATAATTTTTTATCTCGTCTTCAAGAGCTTTTTTTAGAAACTTCACTAATTCAGAAAGTTTTAGTCCCTCATCATTACTGATTGAGTTGATAGATAAGAAAAAATGATCAGAGCTAACATTGTTATCTATGTATTCAGCTATCCTTTCATTTATGCCAAATGCTGATTGAATTGGTTCTGAATTTTTAATTACCTTTGCCTCTGAAATAAATTCTACTGCATCTTTTTTTGCCAAAAAATCTGGAGCAGAATTGCTGTTTGGAAAAGTTGGTTCTGGAAAAACTTCATAACCTTTTTCTTTAAGAAAATTATGCAAAAATAACTCGAAGAAAGCTGCATCAAAATCGCTGCTAAAATCTTTAATAAGTCTATTTTTGGATAACCCATCAGGATAAGATGACAACATTGAGTTTATGTCTCTTCTGACCAATTCATAACGCTCTGTAGAAGTTCTGCATAAAAAATCATAAAGCGTTTCACTGTTTTTTCTTGGTAAAGAATCGGTTCTTACTTTGTCGTCAAAAAGCATATTAAATTTAGTTGAATATCTAATCTCCAAAACTGGCAAAATTATAGAATATTTTTTTAAGAGGGTATAGCTTCTCTTGTAATAATTTCGCGAATGAGACAAAAAATTTGCTCGTAGTAGTGCTTGGATAAGTTTAGGTGAGACATCGCAAAACCACTATTTTAGAGGCTGAACTTTTGAAAAAAGGTTAAGCATATTTGGAGAAACGGAGAGAGAAATAACCAAAAATTTACAGCAATTCAGAATTTCAGAGAAGAAGTGGTGAAGGTAAATCAAAAAACATAACCCTGCTTGATGCCGCAAATACAGGGCTTGGAGAGGATGAAGAAAATTACAAAAACTAAGCGGAGATAGTTTTTAAGCTGTGTTGTTGGCGGACAGGGTGAGATTCGAACTCACGGTACGTTTGCACGCACGGCAGTTTTC
>CAZENB010000074.1:0-1539 GCA_964513555.1 uncultured Rhizobium sp.
GGAAATTTTGTTATAAAATGGTTTAGCAACGTTGTCATCAAGCGTGGTTTTGACACCATATTTCCCTTTTGTCTTCTCTAGTAGATAAGTAACAATATTTTCTTTTTTTGCAGAAAATTCAGTTAGTATACTTGAATTAATGCAAGCCTCATAGGCTTGTTGTAAATAGTTAGTGTTTGATTTATCAAATTCAACATCAAGACTTTCTACAAAAATTTTGCAAACTTTAATCTCATCAAATTTTGGCTTTCTTCCTCTATTTCTGGTTTCTTTCTTGTTTAAATCTTTCGTAATATTGCCTTCAATTCCACCATATACTTCAAAAAATTTGATTGATGCCTTGGTATCAAACTCAACATATGCTTTTTCTATATAGTCAGTCTTATTAACTCTAACCTGATTAATGATTCCAAAATGATAGTTGTAGATAGTTGGAAACTTGCAAAATTTAAGAACATCTAAATTTTTATTTGCATAGCATTTAAGCTCCTTAATATCCTGCTCTCGTAGTTCAAATAAAAATTCTTCAGCTTGTTTTAGAATCTTAAAAAAATATAAAGAATCTTCATAAAGATTGGTTAACTCTTCTTTATTTTTTATTTTCCCGAAACCAAGCTTGCCAAAACGGCTAGGTATATAACTTCTGTCTATATATTGGTTGATATACGGACTATTTTCTTTCAGTCCAATTTTATAAGTGTCAATTTCGTCTGTTAGTTTTGCAAATATATTGTAACAACTTATAAATTCATTCAGCGATAAAGAGAGGAAACCACCTTCTTCACACTTTTTATATATTTCTGATAATTCTTCATTACCGTGTTGCCAAATTTGAGAAAAGTTTGTGACATTTAAAATATGTTGAATATTTTTGTCATGGTCATAGTAATAACGCCAATATAAAGGGTGGAAAGTAAAAACAAAATTATCATTAGGAATAGATTCTTCAAACTTCCAATTTTCAGATTCTTTAGCAGCAAAAAGATGTATAAAGGCTCTTAAAGATATTCTTTCATGTTTTTGTATTAATGATATTAGGCTGTTTTTATTATCAACTTTCATAAAATTTTATCCCCCAAAAATCTTACTATTCATCCTCTCAACAACCTTTGCTGTGTGTGCTTCTGAAATGTGAGAATAGCGTTTAACCATCGACAAAGTTTTATGCCCTAAAACTCCTGCAATTTCAGCAAGAGTTGCACCGTTCATCGCCAAATAACTTGCGCAAGAGTGGCGTAAATCATGCCATCTGAAATCTTTTATTTCTGCTTTGATTAGTGCAGTTTCAAAAGGTGTGCGAATATCAATTGGGTCAATCAAATTCTTTGCTGGAAAAACGCGGTTGGTGTTTTCATTTCTGTTTTTGAAATGTTCTTTCATTAAATCTTTGGCAATGCCAACTAAAGGCAACGCTCTTCTTTCACCGTTTTTGGTGTCATGTAAAATTATCATGCCGCGCTTTAAATCTACATCTTCCCAATTAAGGCTGCAAAGTTCCATCTTTCTTGCACCTGTGCTGATCGCCAGAACAACCAAAAG
>CAZENB010000074.1:1549-2547 GCA_964513555.1 uncultured Rhizobium sp.
ATAAAGGAAAGGGCTTTGGCTTTCTTTGCAAACTGTGAGCAATCTTTCTCTTTCTTCATCACTTAAAAACCTAACTCTGCCTCGTGGTTCTTTAAGTTTTTTAATTCGCAGCATTGGGTTTTCTTGCATCCATTCCCACTCTTTAAAGGCAACTGTGAAGCAGTGAGAAAGAACGGCGCAATAACGATTTGCTGTTGCATCAGTTCTTTTTAATCCGCCTCTCTTGCTTGGTTCTGACAATAATTTACCACGATATTCTGTAATTAATGATGGTGTGATGTCTGAAAGAAGGTAAGCACCAATATTATCTTTCCACCAGTTAAGCTGAATTTTTTGGTCAACAATACTTTTTGGTTTTCTTGGTAAAATTTCTTTTTCGTAGCGTTCAATTAATTCTTTTACTGTGTGTTTTTTAGCTTCTGCGGTTTTGAAATATCTGCCTTCTCTAATTGCCGATTCAGTATCTTGCACCCATTTTTTTGCATCAGTAAGCCTTTCAAAAGTTGCACTTTGTGCAGGGCGACCTTTGAGACGAACTTTCGCCCTAAAACTTACACTTCCATCTGTTGATAATCTTTTTTCTATTGTTGCCATTTCTTTGGTGAAAATTTGCTAATGGCAAGAATCTATAATTAAGAAAAATAAAAGGCAACAAATTACAACATAAGTTACATAATCAGATGTAAAATCATATTTAGTCCAAGTAAATAAAGAATATAAGTTTCTGCCATCTAAATATTTGGGACATTTATGGGACAATTGAAGTCAAAAAAGTTAAGTTTTGTTAGGTTTTTGACTGACAAAATGACAACAAAAATGGAAGAGGATTTTTTTATAGACAGTGATTAATTATTGGGATTTTTTGCAAATTAGCGTCCCAAGAGTGTCCCATGAAGGATATTTTGGAAGGGTCTATTTTGTCTGAACCCTTGAGAGAGTTGGCGCACCCGAGAGGATTCGAACCTCTAACCTTCTGATCCGTAGTCAGATGCTCTATC
>CAZENB010000075.1:0-2468 GCA_964513555.1 uncultured Rhizobium sp.
TTAATGGGAGTATAGATTTATGTTTTGGTATAGATAAATATTTTAGCAGACAAAGATGCTGGGACATAAAGCAGGACTGATAAATTATATTGTGAAATCTATTTACTTCCCCACCTTCAATTTCTCAATATTGACCACGCCATTTCTAATGGTAGAAAAAAATTAATTGGCATTTCTTTCCATAACTTACTGTTGTGATCAAGGGGCTCTGAAACAATGATAATGCTATTATTTGGAATAATTGTTTGATTGTCTCCAATATCTTGCAAACAATCTTCTTGTTTAGAATAAAACTGACTGCTTGGTTTTTGAGTTATTGAATAGCGAATTGTGTAAATTGCATCTCCATCACTTAAAGCACAAGACATTGTAATTTGAGGATCAATCTTATTTTTCTTACAAGTTTTCTTGATAAATAAAATAGTTTCTTCAATTGCCTCTTTGGGATTCTCCATTAAACCAAAACTAATAGCTAATCTAAAAATTACTTCGCTATCAGTTGTGCCTCTAATCAAATTATATTGGTCATGACTTAACTTTGCATGTAAATCACGACGGATTAAATCAAAATTCCCAATATAAATCCATTATGTTGAAAAAGCCAATTCTTATACTTAAAAGGATGGACATTAGTTCTTTGAACAAAACCAGTCTAAGCTGCACGAACATGAGCCATAAAAATTTTAGCTTTAACATGAGAACAAATTTCATGTAAATTCTCATTCGTCCAAGCTGGTTCAGAGTCCTTGAATAAACCAGGTTCAGTTTTATCATAATACCAACCAACACCAAAAACATCACCATTTGTTGATAAAATGCCACCATCTTGTTTGAAAGCTATGTATGAATTGAAACTTTGTTCCACCAAAGAAGAAGTAGGTTTAGTAATTACATTATCCATATAAATTGACTCATCAATATAGGCTATCCATCGACATGTAAATTTATTTTTAAATTAAAAAAATTGATAAATACTTAACACAATAATTTAGAAACTTTTAAAACAAATTTCAAATATGAAGCAAACAAAACTTTACATTGGCAATAAAAATTACTCTTCTTGGAGCATGCGTGCTTGGCTTTGCCTTAAAAAAGTTGGAATTGATTTTGAAGAAATTCTAATAACTCTGCGCACAAATCAAACCAAAGAAAATATACTTAAAATTTCGCCATCAGGCAAAATTCCCTGTCTAATTCATAATAATTTAAAAATTTGGGACTCCCTAGCAATTGCTCTATATTTAGAAGAGACATTTCCTGAAGCCAATCTTTTTCCAAAAAACAAAGAAATACGACATTTTGCACAATCTATTTGTGCTGAAATGCATTCCGGTTTTGTTAATTTAAGAAATGAATTTCCAATGGATATGAAATTAAAAACTGAAAAGGAACCAACATTTGAAACTCAAAAAGAAATAAAACGTATTTTAGAGATTTGGAAGATATGTTTTAATAAATCTAAAGGTAATTTCTTATTTGGAGATTTTAGTGCAGCTGATGCATTTTTTGCACCAGTTGTAAGCAGATTTATTTCTTATGGGGTTGAAATAGAAGACTTAGCAGAATATGTGGAAAGTGTTTCTATGAATTCTTTTTATCAAGAGTGGCAAAATTCAGCATTGCAAGAAAAACCTACCATTAAAATTAAAATTTAGTCAATTAAAACGATTAACTTACCAGCGCCAGACATTTCTGCAAAACCGCCTGCAATTTCAATTTGTTTAACAACATTTTGTGAGTTGTCATAAATTGTTATGTGACCTGCTTTTAACTTAGCAATAACAGCTTCATGATTTTGCATAATACCTAAATCACCCTCAATTGAAGGAACAACAGCCATAGCACATTCACCTTTAAAAGTGATACCTTCTACAGAAATGATTTCAATATTTAATGTTGACATTATTTACTAGTTAATTTTATTGAACATTTTTTTGTCATTTCAAAAGAAGCGAAGAACTTCTATTAGTGACTCTTCGCTTCAATATAACAAATAAATCTATTTAGATTCTTTTAAAAGCTTTTCACCTTTAGCGATTGCTTCATCAATTCCACCAACCATGTAAAAAGCAGCTTCTGGAAGATGATCATATTTACCTGAACAAATTTCTTTGAAGCTATTAATTGTATCTTTTAGAGCAACCCATTTACCAGGAGCACCAGTAAATACTTCAGCTACGTGGAAAGGTTGAGACAAGAAACGTTGGATTTTTCTTGCACGAGCAACTGTTAATTTGTCTTCTTCAGAAAGCTCGTCCATACCAAGAATTGCAATGATGTCTTGCAATGATTTGTAAGCTTGCAAAGTTTTTTGAACTTCACGAGCAACGTCATAATGTTCTTGTCCTACAACACGTGGGTCAAGAATACGAGAAGTTGAATCAAGTGGGTCAACAGCTGGATAAATACCGATCTCAGCAATTTGACGTGACAATACTGTAGTAGCATCCAAATGCGAGAATGAAGTT
>CAZENB010000076.1:0-2172 GCA_964513555.1 uncultured Rhizobium sp.
TTTTTGACCTTCTTGCAAATTACGAATTCCTTTTTCTTCAAGTTTGCTGATGTGAACAAAAATATCTTTACCACCATTATCTGGTTGAATAAAACCATAACCTTTGGTTGTATTAAACCATTTTACTGTACCTGTTATTGCCATTGTTTTTTAGTTTGTTAGTTGATTAATGCCTAAATATTTTTAAGCAAAAAATGTTGTTTAACGAATGAACGGAGAAAAATAACCAGAATCAGTATTAATAAGTTTAAAAAAACCATCAAAGAACAGAAAATAATTAAGCTTCATCAACATCAATTAAGCAGCTTTCAATTTCTATCATATATTTTCTTGTTTTACCAGCCTTATTTTTTAATTAATAAATAGAATCCAAAAAAATGTTGCTCTTACCAATAAAAATAAGGACTTTTTCTGAAGTCGTTATTTTTACTAACAATAAAATCACTTTTTATGCTCGGAACAAAATTGATATTGCAAAAAATTTTCTTATAGAACTAGCAACAATTATAGATGAATCAATTCATGATATTGAAGCTGATAATGATTTCAGAAAATTTAATGCCTCTTTTCGGTTAAAAAGAAGAAATATTGTAGAGGAAGTTAGAAATCAGAACTTATCAAATTCAGATTTTGAATAAGCTATAAATTCTTTAAAATCGCAAAGAATAACAGGCAATCAAATTGCTAGTGTTGACTATTCCAAAACTCTTTTATCAAGTTTTTGCAGACTAAGATGATTTTAGGAGCTATGATAGTTAAATAAAAGATTTATGATTGGTTCTAAAAAGAAAATTGAAAAGTTATTGCAAAAAATAAAAAGATTTCCTACTGAGTTTATTAGATATTCTTTTCCAATAAAAGAAGATAGAATTTTGATAAAAAAAGAATAAAAAGCTCTGTTTTTGAATATGTTAAATTAATGAGGATAAAATGAAAATTCATAATTTTTACGACAAAGATACTTCAACTCTTACATACGTTATAAGTGATGATAAAACCAATAAATGTGCAGTTATTGATTCGGTTCTGAATTATGATATTTTTTCCGGTAAAACAAATAATGCTTCAGCTGATTTAGTAATAAATTACATTAAAGAAAATAATTTAGAATTAGAATGGATTTTAGAAACTCATATTCATGCTGATCACCTCACAGCTGCATCTTACATTAAAGAAAAATTAGGTGGTAAAATTGCGATTGGGTCTTTAATTACTAAAGTTTTAGAGTTCTGGGTGCCATTTTTTAATATTTCGCACGATACACCAATTGATGGATCTCAATTTGATAAGCTTTTTGATGATGGTGAGAGATTTTTGATTGGCAATTTAGAAGTAAAAGTTATACACACTCCGGGACATACTCCAGCTTGTGTTAGTTATTTAGTTGGTGATTCAATATTTAGCGGTGATGCAATTTTTACTCCACAAATTGGAACTGCAAGAACTGACTTTCCTGGTGGAAGTGCAAAAACATTATATGAATCAATTAAAAAGATTTTAAATTTATCAGAAAATACCAAAATTTTTGTTGGTCACGATTATCCAGAGAATAATCAGCAACCAACTGATTCAATTACTGTCGCTAAACAAAGAAAAGAGAATGTTTTGGTTAATGACTCTATTGACGAAATTCAATATGTTGAAATGCGCAATAAAAGAGATCATGGTAAGGCAGTTCCAAAGTTATTATTACCTTCAATTCAGTTTAACATCAGGGCAGGAAGTTTTGGTGCATTGGAAGCAAATGGTATCAATTATATAAAAATTCCAGTTAATAAAATTTAGGTCGACTGGATATCTATGAGTTGGTATTAAATTTATCATTAATACTATTTTACAAAAAACTGTTATCTAGGAGCGCAAGCAAGGTATCTTAGAAGTTTATCGCTTTAGATTCTTCGCTTCGCTCAGAATGACAAAACTCTTGGGCTATAATCTTAAATTAAAATATTACCACCACAACATAACACCCACTCTTCCTAATCCCTTGCATATCTAACCGGTGGTGCATCAAAAAGATCTTATTATTCTGTAAAGACTTCATCTCCTGCGATTGTCCTAGCCCCCAAAATTGCCGCCACTTCGATGGAGACTTTTTAGGCGATTGTTTTTAGAATTATACCAAAACATAAATCTATACTCCCATTAAAGCCATATCTAAACATTCATTAA
>CAZENB010000077.1:0-1974 GCA_964513555.1 uncultured Rhizobium sp.
GTTAAGTCGTAACAAGGTAGCCGTAGGGGAACCTGCGGCTGGATTACCTCCTTAAGAAAAGAAGATATCCTTGTGATAATCTTCAAAGTCTGTCTTAGGATAGACTCTAAAAAACACAAAAAGCGGACTATCGCCCTACTTAACTTTAGTTAAGTGGAGACTGTCGCCTTTGTTTTTCTCTTTTATTCGCGAATATTTATAATTTTAAAACAATGCCTCATCTTATTATTGAGCATTCCTCAAATTTTCCAAAAAATTCAGTAACCAAACTTCAAAAAGTTTTGCAAGATGCTATGAACTCTTGTGAAGGAAACTTTGATGCAGATCAATGCAAATGCCGATCTTTTTCTTTTGATGAATATTTTGTTGGTAAAAATGATCAATCAAATTCTTCTTTTATACATGTAACTCTGAAAGCTTTGAGTGGTAGGACAACTGAAGTTAGAAAAAATTTAGCGCTAAAACTAATGGAATATATAAGAGGTTTTGTTGATGAATTGGAATTAAAATTTGAAAGATGTGATATTTCAGTTGATATCGTTGAAATGCAAAGAGAAACTTATCAAAAAATTAGAATTGGAATGTAATTAATTGTGGTATTTAGATTAGTTATTTTGTAGTGCTTTAAAATTTAGAATTATTTTAATATAAGAAAAATAATATGTTTTATGAATTTTGCTGATTTGATTTTTAGAAAAGCAGAAGAAAAAGATTTAAATAAAATTATTCAAATGTTGGCTGATGATTTTTTGGGAAATCATCGTGAAAATCTAGAAGATAGTATAAGTTATCAAAAAGCTTTTGATGAAATTTTTGCTGATAAAAATAATTTTTTGGCTGTCGTAGAATTTGAAAATGAAGTTATTGCAACCATACATTTAACTTTGATGAGATTTCTAACTAGAAAAGCAGTAAGGCGTATGAATATTGAATCAGTAAGGGTTAAAACTAAATATACCAATCAAGGAATTGGAAGATATATGATGCAAAAAGCAATTGAATTTGCCAAAGAAAATGATGCTAGAATTATTCAATTAACGACTGATAAAAGACGCTTAGATGTGCATCGTTTTTATGAAAAGCTTGGTTTTGAAGCCAGTCATTTAGGAATGAAATTATATTTATAATGTTTGGAAAAAATAAAATTTTAACACCAGAAAATCATTTTGGAGATAAACTTGATGTAGTCGAAATTTTTCCAACTATACAAGGTGAGGGACCTTATGCTGGTTATCCTGCGGTTTTTGTTCGTTTGGGTGGATGTAATTTAGCTTGTAGTTTTTGTGATACGGAATTTGAAGAATATCAAAATTTTTCACTTAAAGAAATTTGTGATGAAGTTACAAAATTAGCAAAAAATGAAAGTGAAAAAATTGTCAAAAATTTAGTTGTAATAACTGGTGGAGAACCTCTGAGACAACCAATTTCAAGGTTATGTGAAGAGTTGATAAAATTTGGTTTTTTAGTACAAATTGAAACTAATGGAACCATATTTCGTGAATTACCAGTAGATGTTAAAATTATTTGCTCACCTAAAGTTTCAAATGGGAAATATTATAAAATCAGACCTGATTTACTTCAAAGAGTTAATGCCTTTAAATTTATAGTTTCAAAAAATTTAAAAGAATACTCTTCTATACCTGAAATTGGTCAGTCAGATTTTAATATTCCTGTTTATGTGCAGCCAATGGATGAGTATGAAGAGAATAAAAATATTAATAACTTGAAATATGCCAAAAAAATTTGTTTAAAAAATGGCTATTTATTGTCTTTGCAGATTCATAAGATTCTAGGAATTAGATAAATCACTTGATGCTCTTAACTAACTATATACAATAATCCTTTTAAGTAACTCCATATTAAAAAGCAAAATCAAACTGGCTTCAATTACTTCAACACTTTTGCTAAACCTAATTTTTGGCTGTTAAAAAAATCTTGTGTTTCACAATTTTCTAAAATTGTTTTTTAGATTTT
>CAZENB010000078.1:0-1917 GCA_964513555.1 uncultured Rhizobium sp.
AATCTCTTCACCAGCCGTCATTGCGAGTGAGCCTTCAGGCGAAGCGTAGCAATCTTATTTTCAATATTTATTCAAAATCAAAATTCCTTCAGTGCATTGTAAATCAAAAAATCATATATAATCTGCAAAGATAAAAAATCTTATAATCAAAAAAACAACAAGACGCATGATTTTAGATCAACACCAAATAGTAATCCAAAAGAAATTAAAAGATATTTCTCACGAAATTCAAAATAAAACACAAGAAAGCCTTATCTCTAAAATCTTCACCAAAAAACCAGCTCCAATAAAAAGCGTTTATATTTATGGTGACGTTGGTCGCGGAAAATCGATGTTAATGAAAGAGTTTTTTCAATCTATTAATAACAAAATAAAAATTTACACACATTTCAATGCTTTTATGCGCAAAATTCACGAAGCATTACGTGATATCAGAAAAGAAAACCAAAGTTACAAAGATGAGTTAATTGAAGCGGTGAAAAGAATAACCAAAGACGAAAATCAAAATTTGGCAGATGTTATATGTTTTGATGAATTTCAGGTTACTGATATTGCTGACGCGATGTTGCTTGCACGTATTTTTTCTTATTTATTTTCGCAAAAGGTGATTGTTGTTTTTACATCAAACTCAGAACCTTCACAACTTTATAAAAATGGTTTGCAAAGAGAATTATTTTTAGAATTTGTTAATAATGTTCTTCTAAAAAACTGCCAAGTTTTAAATCTCAATAGTCCAACGGATTATCGTGCAAAACTTGCTCTATCTGAAAAAGAGGTTAAGCAATCTTTACAAAAGAAAGTTCAGCATTTAATTACAAAACGCTACTTTATATCTAATCAAAAAAACCGCACTATCATTAAAGAAATTATTAAAACTCTTACCAGCAACCAACTAAAACCAACTAAAATAAATGTTTGGGGCAGGGAAGTTAATATAAAAAAAACTTACAATAAAATTGCTATTATAGATTTTGCTGATTTGTGTCAAAATAATTATGCTGCTTCAGACTTCCAGTCAATATGTCAAAAATTTGATTTAATATTTTTGTTGAAAATTCCTTGCCTAACAGAAGAAAATCTTAATGAAGCAAAAAGATTTATTTTATTTATTGATGAAGTTTATGAAAACAAAACTTCTCTGATAGTAAGTGCCAAAACCAAAATTGATCAAATTTACCCTGTAGGAATTGGATCTTCAGCTTTTAAAAGGACAGCTTCAAGATTAAAAGAGATAAAAACCGATTTATACTGGAAGAATAGTAAATTCGTTAAAAACATAAATTGTAATTAGATCGCTACACTTCGCAAGCTTGCTCGTTCGCGATGACGAGTTAGGTGAGTCCGTCATTGCGATTTCACACTTCCGTCATTGCGAGTGAGCCTTCAGGCGAAGCGTAGCAATCTCCTTTTTCTTCACTCCTCAGCCTTCACTGCAAGCTTTTAACAAGAAAAACATCACAATCAAAATTTAAACTTGCATTTTAAACCACTTTCTATTTTTTCGCACAATCACATTTTTTAAAATCTAAACCCAAAACTAAAATGAAAACACCAGCAATATACATAACCACTAATCGAAAAAATGGCACCTTGTATTCAGGAGTCACTTCTAACTTACAAAAAAGAATTTTTGAACACAAAAACAAAATCATTAAAGGTTTTTCAAGTAAATATAACTGTAATATCCTAGTTTATTACGAAATTTTTGAAAATATGATCGCAGCAATTGAAAGAGAAAAGCAAATAAAGAATTTTTCAAGATCTAAAAAAATTTCACTAATTGAAGATGTGAATAAAGATTGGCAAGATCTTTATCAAAAGATACTTAGTTAAATTTTTTTAGATCGCTACACTTCGCAAGCTTGCTCGTTCGCGATGACGAGTTAGGTGAGTCCGTCATTGCGATTTCACACTTCC
>CAZENB010000079.1:0-1523 GCA_964513555.1 uncultured Rhizobium sp.
TTGTGGGAAAGTTTAGTTGGAATTAATTAAGAGTATAGATTTATGTTTTGGTATAGTGCTCTACATGGAAATATTTCTGGAAGTTGTTATCGATTAGAGAGGGAAAAATGATATGCGTTCCCGGAGAATATAAAGCAAATTCTATTTCTTATAATTCTAAAAATCAGGGACAAAAGCAATTTTCTAATAATCAACAAAATCAAAAGTTGCAAAATAATCCAGCCAAAATAACGAGAGTTAAAATTTCTGCAAAGAATTCTTCTGAAAAAAAAGTTAGAAGTTTGGTTCCAGATACAAATCAAGGAACTTGTTTTAGTGATTATAATGTTATTTCTTGCCCAAAAGAGAGAGAAGATTTTTATGGACAAGACGGTAATTATTTTGGAGAAACTGCAAGTTATAAAAATAATAAAAATGCTACAGTTTCAGATTTGGTTACAGGATTAACATGGGAAAAAGCTCATAATTCCCAGAGAAAATTTTACTATTCGGCAAAACAATATTGTGAATCATTAAATCTTGTTGGTTTTAAAGATTGGAGACTACCTAAAGAGTTATTTTCAATCGTAGATTTTCGTGATGTACAAGGTAAGAATTACTTTCTAAATTCAAATTACTTCGATTTAAAAGAACCAGATCAGTCTATTTTATCAAACGATCATTACTCTTCAACTTATAGTGTTGGAATGATAGCAAACTTGGTCTTCAACTGTATATAAGTTAAACATTTTGGTCGCGAAGATGTTGAAGCATTTTTCTTTTTCAATTTTTTAGATGGTCATATAAAACAAGCTCCAAGTTCAAATAAATTTAGTTTATTTTATCGTTCTGTAAGACGTAACGTTTGGGGTGAAAATAAATTTGTGGATAATGCTGATGGGTACTATAAGTGATAGTCTAACAAATTTGCAATGGCAGCAAAAAGATGATGGCAAAACGTGTGATTGGTCTTATTGTCAAAATCTTGAATTAGCAGATTATAAAGATTGGAGATTACAAAGTGTCAAAGAATTACAAACTATTGTAGATTATACCAAAAATTATCCTGCTTTAAATACTAATTACCTTAAAATAACTGATCCAAAAGCTTGTTTTGGAGTATGGTGATAAAATTATTATACAAGCTATGTGTGCTTTGGTGCTTGTACATCAAAAGATAGATTGATAATCATGGTGCGGGAGCTCAACGTTCTGATCCAAAAAGTGGTTCAGCTTCTAGAAACCAATTTTTGGGTGGACAAGAAGACGAAGTAAGAATTAATAATTCTGTAAGTTATTTAAGATAAAATTATTTATTATGTAAAAATAATTTTAAAAAAAATAAAAAAAATCAGTTAAAAAAATTGCAGATTATTTTTTCGGTAGTTAAAACTTACTTCTTATATTTTATTTGTTAAAAACTTCTCTAAAAATAATAAAAAAATGAGAAAAACTAAAGCCTCTTCAGATATGTCTTTGAAAATTAATATTCCTCAACCAGAGCTTCTTAAACCAAAAATTACTATATTTGGTGTTGGAGGAGC